>JAIORT010000891.1 GCA_021107975.1 Bacteroidales bacterium
AAGTAGTTATGCGTTGCAACAGGCCTTTAATAATTTTGCAAACCTATTCCGCATTAGTATAATTTAACGTGAGTTCGGAATTAAATTAGTTAATCAGATTATTTTTAAACAGTCTCTTATCAAATTGAAAAACTTTATCTTCATATCGTATTTTCTAATTGTTTCTTTAACTGTATTCAGCCAGAAAACCTTTATTTATGTCGAAGGCTATATTTTTGACGACATTACCGGTGAGCCTCTCGAAAATGTAAATATCAGTTTAAAGGACAGTAAGCTCGGCACAATAACTGACGGATTCGGAAAATTTAAAATTAATACCCGCAAACTTCCCGTAACGCTTATTATTTCGCATGTCAGCTACGAAACTAAATATATTGTAGTCAGGTTTGAACCGTTAAAAGAACTTGACATTCGCCTTAAACCGAGAACCGAAGAACTTAAAGGTGTAGTCATCACATCCGAAAAAATAGATATATTGTACAAAGACGATAAGTACTCTGTTCTTGACTATGAGCTGCTGGACGATGGGATTATTTTATTGATATATAAATATAAACTTACCAGGGCTGAACTGCTGTTTATTGAATTCACAGGAAAAGAATTGTTCGGATTAAAATTATTACCCGGAAAGCCCCTTAAATTGTTTAAGGATTGCTTAGGGAATATACATATCATTACAAAAACCAAAGCCTTCCAGGTTTATTCCGAAGGGAACAGTATCAAACTATACAATGGAGTTGACCTGGATTATTTTAAGGGAATAATGGGTTATTGCAAATTCATTATTGGGAGTAAAATGTATTATAAAAGTTATGGATTCATGGACCTGGTAGTTAGTTTTTATTATATCGATACTGTTGATAAAAAGAATTTTTTATTTCGTACAATTGCAGATCAGCAGAAACTGGATTTTCTCAAATACAATCCCGAGAATTATAGTTTGTTGAGTGGAGCGGGCGGCCTGGACCTTGGAGATTTGAGAGGCTTACCTGGAGACAGTGCTATACTTAAAGAAATTTGGAAGATGGAAATAAAAAAAGGGTTTAATCCGATGGCATATTTTTCTCCGGTTTATGTTCCGATGTTTAAACTCGGCGACACGGTTTGTGTTTTCAATCATCCCGAATCAAAAATTGAGTTATTTGATGAAAGGGATTCATTGTTTAAGGAAACTCCGATATCATACCACGAAACGGAAAAAAAAGATATGGTCAATACTCTTGTCAGTGCTTTCCAAAGACAAAATAAATGGTTAAAAAAAATATATGTTGACCCGGTTCAAAAAAAAGCCTACACATTATTTTTTAATAATAACGGAACTAAAGAATTAAAGGAAATCGACATGGAAACCGGTGAGTTGGTTTCAATAATGAGGATACCTTTTCCGTACGTAGAAAAAATCAGCGTTCATAACGGATATGTTTATTTTATTTACAAAGGATGGGGTGAATATCAAAAGAAAAAGCTTTTCCGCCAACTTATCAGGTAGGTTGCTGGTTGCTGGTTACAGGTTGCTGGTTACAGGTTACAGGTTACAGGTTGCTGGTTGCAGGTTATTTACAACATAACTTATAACATTTAACTTTTAACTT
>JAIORT010000272.1 GCA_021107975.1 Bacteroidales bacterium
CACCTGGATTATGCTGCCGGCATCCCTCCATATCTTCGGGGACCATACTCTACAATGTATGTAATGCGTCCGTGGACTATCAGGCAGTATGCAGGCTTCTCAACGGCTGAAGAGTCCAATGCTTTTTACAGGCGTAACCTCGCTGCCGGACAAAAAGGACTTTCCATTGCCTTTGACCTGGCTACTCACCGCGGATATGATTCCGATCATCCAAGAGTGGTCGGTGATGTAGGTAAAGCAGGTGTGGCTGTAGATTCCATTCTGGATATGAATATTCTGTTTGATCAGATACCCCTTGACAAAATGTCGGTTTCAATGACCATGAACGGCGCTGTGATTCCCGTAATGGCATTTTACATTGTTGCAGCGCTTGAACAGGGAGTGAACTACGAGCAGATGACTGGAACCATACAGAATGATATATTAAAAGAATTTATGGTTCGGAATACGTATATTTACCCTCCTCAGCCTTCCATGCGTATTATTGCAGATATATTTGAGTTTACATCGAAAAAAATGCCTAAATTCAACTCCATAAGTGTAAGCGGTTATCATATGCAGGAAGCCGGCGCTACTGCCGATTTAGAATTGGCATACACCCTGGCTGACGGACTGGAATACCTCAGAGCAGGTGTTAATGCCGGAATGGATATCGATTCCTTTGCCCCAAGAATTTCTTTTTTCTGGGGAATTGGCATGAACCATTTTATGGAAATTGCTAAGATGAGAGCTGCCCGAATGTTATGGGCAAAGATCGTGAAGCAATTCAACCCAAAAAATCCTAAATCGCTTGCCTTGCGTACACACTGCCAGACCTCCGGTTGGAGCCTGACGCAGCAGGACCCTTTTAACAATGTTGCCCGCACCTGTGTTGAAGCTATGGGTGCAGCACTTGGTCATACGCAGTCCTTGCATACAAATGCCCTTGACGAAGCTATTGCCTTGCCAACAGATTTTTCGGCAAGGATTGCAAGAAATACACAGATATACATACAGGAAGAAACCAATATCTGCAAAACGGTTGATCCATGGGCGGGTTCTTATTATGTTGAATCCCTTACACACGAAATAGCCCATAAAGCCTGGAAACTGATAAGGGAAGTGGAAGAATTGGGTGGTATGGCAAAAGCCATTGAAACCGGTATTCCGAAAATGAAGATAGAAGAAGCTGCTGCAAGAAAGCAGGCAAGAATTGATTCTTTTCAGGATACTATTGTTGGAGTGAACAAGTATCGTCTCGAAAAAGAAGAACCCATTGAAACCCTTGAAGTGGATAATGACGCAGTGAGAGAAGCACAGATAAAACGGCTGCAAAAACTAAAGGCTGAAAGAAACGAAGAAGAAGTGCAGGATGCTCTTAAAACAATCACCAAAGCCAGCGAAACAGGAAAAGGAAATTTACTTGAGCTTGCTATTGAAGCTGCAAAAAAACGCGCCAGTCTGGGTGAGATTTCGTATGCAATGGAGAAAATATTTGGAAGATATAAAGCGGATATAAAAGCCATCTCTGGCGTGTATTCTTCCGAAAGCAGAGGAGATAGCAGTTTTAAGAAAGCCTGTGAACTGGCGGATAAATTTGCAGAATC
>JAIORT010000850.1 GCA_021107975.1 Bacteroidales bacterium
GCTTTTTGTTTTTGCTCTTCAAAGAAGTCTATCCACTCTCTTTTCTGATTAAGCGACAAGCTAATTTTTTGTTTTTTCAACTCTCTTTCGAAACCTTTCCAATCCAATTCGTACCAAGTAGTTAACTTCTTGGAAATTTTCTCAATCCCTAAATCACTTGCTAATATTTTTTGAAACTTTAAAGATTCTTTCACAAGGTCATTTGTTCTTATTGATAGATTTGTGGCTCTTTCTGCTAACTCTTTTCTTTGCGATGGTTTTCCTTCTGGTATTGGAAAAGAGGCAAGATTATCCAAGCTAATTTTAGCAAACACCTTTCCTTGAATATCATGTAACAACCTATAAAACAAAGTTGCTGGTTTTGAGTTAAGAATAGCTAATAGGTATTCTTCGGAAAACTCATCATTTACAGCATAGATTCCATGTACAAGAGTATCGAAGTAATAGTTACTTTCATCTAAACAGCCAATAAGTGAATCTCCCGTTTTCCTCACTACGACCTTCTTTTTCTCAAATAGTTCTGGGGATCTCAATGCAAAATCTATTCGATTTTGCTTATTCATACCATCTTTGGACTTAATATCGTCCAAGCTTATTCTATCGCCAATATTTTCATCATAATTCACATATTCGCCACCCCATTGTATATTATATCTAGAAATTTCCTTCCCCCATATTATTGGCTTGTGTTTTTCCGTTTCCTTTTCGACAGAAATAAGAATATGTTTTATATTTCCAGGATTAAGTCCATTCTTCAATGTGTAATAATTACGGATAGGATTGAATTTATAAAGCTTATTCAATACGTCTTGTGAATCTGCCGACACTATAGATATTTCACAATTGGGCACATCCAAAAATGTGCTCTGTGGTACTTTATTTTCAGTAATCCCCATTAGTGTAATAAAGCTTTCAATTGTTTCTGCAGCAGCTAATTTCACAACATTATTCACGTTTGGTTTGTCTTTGATATTAAACCGTATGAGCAAACTACTACCTACCTCTGCGTCTTCAAAAACTTTTTCGGTAATCGTGAATATTTCGTTTATCTCGGTTTGCTCAATAATGTGCTTTCTTATACTCTCGTAATAGGAATTAAAAAGAAGAGACTTTGGAATAATGAAATGGACAACTCCCTTATCAAAGATTTGTATCATCCTTTCAATAAAGAGCACATATAAATTCGTCTTGTAACTTGTAAGAGGAAAATGTTCATCGTAGTATTTCTGTGTTTTTTTATCAATCAGGATTCCATAAGGCGGATTCCCAATTACCACATCAAAACCACCTTTATATTCGGGGCGGAAGGCGTGTTCAGGTGTGCAGGTCATATTTTTTATAATAGAATGTAATTCCTTATTTTCAGGCAGTTCGTGTTTTTGACGATTAGTTCCGATATAGTTTATTACATTTCGCAAGTCATTATCATTGGTTATTTTTCGTCTGCCGAATTTCTGCGTCCATAGGGAATTATATTTTTTCTTTTCTTTTTTCGTATTCGTAGAGCTACCGCTATTCGTTTCGGTATCGCTACTCGACCTACTCGACCTACTCGACAAGGGGACATGTCCCCTTGTTTCCCCGG
>JAIORT010000221.1 GCA_021107975.1 Bacteroidales bacterium
TTGAATTACATCGATCATCACAGCGCAATCGACCGGATCTTCGGATTGTGGAATATCCGGTGCCTTTGCGCACTTAATAGATCCTCTTTTTCCGATTACTTTTGATGAAATCCTTGCTCTATGGCCGTCAGGCTCAATTCCGTAAACTTTAGCCTTTGAGTATATTTCAAGAAGGCAGACAGAGCAAAGCCCATATCCTGTGTTAATGTCTATAATCTTTTCAGGTGACTTAATAAACTTGAACAGTTCTGTAAACATTGGATCAAACATTATTTTAAAACGGACAAACAGGCGTACAGATGCTTCCATGTGTCTGTATTGTTTTACTATTCTTGATAAGTGTTTTTTAGAACCTGGTTCTATATTTTCAGCCGGAAGCTGTTTATGAGCGAACAGATACTTTAAAACCGGCGGCAATATAGCAAAAGCGCCTATGAGAGAGTAAGCTATGCCTGTGAATGAAGCCAGTCCGGCACCTTTAAGCATAGAATGGTCAGCGAAATTTAAAACGCCGAATCCTATTAAAGTGGATGCTGATGCCAGAAATACCGCCATCCTGATAAGTCCCAGAGACGGATGGTGTTCATCTAAATAACGCTGATATGATCGGACAAAGAAAAGCGAATAATCGATACCCATGCCCATTACAACGATTGAGAGCATAAGGGCGGGTATATCAAGGGGGTGGCCGATAAGTTTCAGCGTGCCGAGAGTGCACACAAAAGCAAATACTACCGGCGCTAATGCAACAAGGGTTAATATAAAGTCAAAAAAGAATAAAAGGCAAAGTATGGCAACACTTAAACCGATTATGAGCACCATTTTTGTAAATGTTGATGACAAAAGCTCCCCAAGCCTTTTTGAAAAGAATTTCGGATCAAACAGCTTTGCCGTTTGACCTGATGCATATTTTGCATAAAAAGCTTCTGCATTATAAGCGCTGCCTGGAGTCAATGTTAAAAACTGGATCCATTTTGGTCCATCAGGGTTTTTATTTTCGGATATTCCCAGAATCGAATAAAATTTTTCCGGAATATCACCTGAAATATCACCCAAAATATGATCAGACTTGCTGTAAGATTTATGGATTGCCTTATAGAAAGGATTAAAGGCATTTTGCGCAAAGCCTAAATCGCCGGAAACTTTTTGTATTGTGTCTTTTAATTCTTTCACCCTCTTTTTGTCCCAAAATTTCTTCCATGCAGAAAAATTTTCTCTCGCCCTTTCCTCCCCTGGAAAAATCATGGACGGAACAAAAACAGAATCCAAAACCCCTGAAACCTTTTCGTGTTCCAGCATTTTTGAAAGTTTATCACCTTTTTTCTGAAGCCGGCTAACATTCGATCCTTCTGTAAGTAAAAATATTTTGGAAAAAATATTACCCCATACGCCTGTAACCAGACCTTCAGCGGCCTTTGTTTCTTTGCTTACTGTATTCATTGACTTGAGATCCACATGGAAAACAGGTTTTGCAAAACAAAGCATAACCATTGCAAAGGCAAGTGCTGCCCAGGCTTTGTATTTTCCATGTGGATC
>JAIORT010000262.1 GCA_021107975.1 Bacteroidales bacterium
GTTATTTGCGATAAAAACGGCAATTTGCAATTTTATACAAACGGGCAAAAAGTGTGGAACCGGCAGCACAACGTAATGCCGAATGGAGTTGGGATTGCAGGAAGTTTTATAGTAAATCAGAACAGCGTGATTATTCCCAAACCGAACGATAAGAACATTTATTATTTATTTACGGTTGATACAAGCGGGTTTGCATATTCCGAAATTGATATGCGATTACAAAACGGATTGGGCGATGTTGTTGTTAAAAATAATTTTATTACCGATACGGTTGTCGAAAAAATTACAGCTATCAATCACTGTAATTCTGAATATTCATGGGTGATTATTCATAAAAGGGAAACACCGAAGTTTTTATCATACATGGTATCAGATACCGGAGGTGTTTCATTAACTCCTGTAATCAGCCAGGCGGGAAGTATAATTAAAGCTGATATAGGATATTTAAAAGCTTCGCCATCTGGCGATATTATCGGTTCGCCAATAAACTCATCAAACATTTTTCTTGAAATATTTGATTTTGATAATCTAACCGGAATTATTTCCAACCCCGTAAAAATTCATAAAAAAAACAATAGCTATGTTTACGGAATTGAGTTCTCCGGCAATGGGAAAAAACTTTATATAAGTACAGGCGGGCAATCATATCAGCTTATTCAATATGACCTGACCTTTGAATCGGAACAGGAAATTAATAATTCCGCCACAATTATTGCAACAGGGAATATATATGCCTTGCAAATCGGTATTGATGGTAAAATTTATATTGCTGTTGTAAATGAACCTTATCTGAGTCTTATAAATTATCCAAATCTTAAAGGATTGGACTGTGGTTTTGAAGAAAAGAAAATCTTCCTTAACGGAAAAAATTGTTTAATGGGATTGCCCGATTTTAACCAGAGTTATTTTAACAATCCTTCAATTACTTATAAAAATGCCTGTGTGGGTGAAACTACATCATTTTCGTTCGATTATTCAAATAATATTGATTCGGTGAAATGGAGTTTAGGATATAATATACCAGAAGCAGTGAAGTACGAATATCCTTTTACTTATAAGCACAAATTTAATTTCTCCGAAAGTTACACGGTAAATTTAATGGTATATCATTGTGGTGCTGTCGATACTATTACCGAAAATGTTACTATATATCAAAACCCCGAAGTTAATCTGGGAAGCGACACTGTGATATTTCAGGGAAATGCGATCGTCCTTGATGCCGGAGATGATATGCACGATTATTTATGGAATGATGGGAGCAGGGATCAATATTTATATATTGCCGATACAGGAACATACTGGGTTGAGGTTGTAAAAAATTCATGCAGTGCTCACGATACAATAAATATTAAAATAGTACCTGTTAAAGTATTATTTCCAAATGCCTTTTCTCCTAACAACGATGGTGTTAATGATATTTTCAGAGCCAGGATTACCGGTATAGTGTATGATTTCCAAATGGCAATTTACAGCCGTTATGGTCAGCGGGTTTTTTATTGCAACAACATTTCTTTTGGCTGGGATGGAACATATAAGGGCACAAAATGTCCGGTGGATACTTATTTGTTGGAAGCAAGCTAT
>JAIORT010000819.1 GCA_021107975.1 Bacteroidales bacterium
AAAAAACAGCAGGTCAGATCAATGTTCAACAGCATTGCCAATCGTTATGATTTCCTTAACCATTTTCTTTCAGCCGGAATTGATTACAGATGGAGAAAAAAAGCCATTAAAATATTAGCAAAAAACAATCCCAAAACCATCCTTGATGTCGCCACCGGCACCGGCGACCTGGCAATTGCTGCCTTAAAGCTGAATCCTATAAAGGTCATTGGTGTGGATATTGCCGAAGATATGGTGGAGATCGGAAAAAAGAAAGTCAGGGAGAAAAAGCTTGAAAAAATCATTCATATACAAGTCGGTGATTCGGAAGACCTTCAATTTAACGACAATACCTTCGATGCTGCAATAGTAGCTTTTGGAGTGCGGAATTTTGAAAACCTCGAAAAAGGATTATCGGAAATGTATCGTGTACTCAATAATAATGGGATAGTAATGATACTTGAATTTTCCAAACCAACTACCACGCCTGTCAGGCAATTCTATCAATTCTATTTTAAAAATATCCTGCCGTTACTGGGCAGGATTATTTCGGGAGACAATTCTGCATACACTTATCTTCCGAGATCTGTCGGGGAATTTCCTATGGGCAACGAATTTTTAAGAATCCTTAACAAAGTGGGTTATACCGACACACGGCATATTCCATTAACTTTTGGTATTGCTTCGATTTATACAGGAAAAAAATTGAAGTGATTGAAAAATTACTGAACTTTTAATCCTAATTTTATACCCTAATCAGAATACTATGAAATTTATCGGCGATTTCCATATTCACTCTCATTTTTCAATTGCAACCAGCAAGCAACTGCAACCCGAATATCTTGAATACTGGGCAAGGTATAAAGGGATAAAAGTTGTTGGAACCGGCGATTTCACTCATCCAGGATGGACTGATGAGTTAAAGGAAAAACTGGAACCCGCCGAACACGGTTTGTTTAAAGTAAAAACCGGATTTAAAAAAAACATTCCGTTTTCAGCAGAGGATGATGTGCGTTTTATTCTTACTGCCGAGATCAGCAATATTTACAAGAAGAACGGAAAAGTGAGGAAAGTGCACAACGTGGTTTTTGCTCCCTCATTTGATGTGGTCGATAAAATCCAGGCTAAGCTTTCCGGTCTGGGATTTAACATCACTTCCGACGGAAGACCGATACTTGGTTTGGACTCCCGCAATCTGCTTGAGCTTTGCCTCGAGGCTTCGCAGGATATTTTTTTTGTTCCGGCTCATATATGGACACCCTGGTTTTCGGTATTAGGATCAAAATCAGGATTTGATTCGGTAGAGGAGTGCTTTGATGATCTTTCGGATCATATCTCTGCAATCGAAACAGGCTTATCAACAGACCCTCCCATGAACTGGATGGTCAGCTCTTTAGATAATTATACTTTAATTGCTAACTCGGATGCTCATTCACCTGAAAAGCTTGGAAGGAATGCAAACCTGTTTAATACGGAGTTATCATACAAAGGAATCATCAACGCTATGAAAACGGGCGATCCTGAAAAATTCCTCGGCACAATCGACTTTTTCCCGCAGGAAGGGAAATACCATTATGATGGTCACAGAAAATGCGGTATC
>JAIORT010000154.1 GCA_021107975.1 Bacteroidales bacterium
ATTAGGGTACACGACAAAGAATTTTCAATTTTTATAGAAAATAAAAAAATTATTGATGCTGTAATAAAAGTTGCCGAACAGATTAATTCAGACCTGAAAAGTAAAAATCCTCTTTTTCTGGTTGTTCTGAATGGTGCGTTTATGTTTGCAGCGGATTTAATGAAAAAAGTAAATATTCCCTGCGAAATTTCATTTGTCAAATTATCCTCTTACATAGGAACGAAAACAACTTCCACAGTCCGTGAATTAATTGGGCTTGATGAAGTATTAAGGGGAAGAACAGTAGTTATTGTTGAAGATATAATCGATACCGGGATAACTATGGGTGTTACTATAGAAAAACTAAAAAAGCTGGAAGCTACCGATGTAAGGATAGTAACTTTGCTGTTTAAACCAGATGCGTTCAGGATGAATTATGAAATCGACTATATTGGTATGAAGATCCCAAATGATTTTATTGTCGGTTACGGATTGGATTATGACGGACACGGAAGGAATTATGCAGATATTTATAAAATAGTTGAATAATCAATTTTTATGGGTAGCGATAATTTTGTTGATTACGTAAAGATAAACTGCAAGTCAGGTAAAGGCGGTGCAGGCTCGGTTCACTTTCTTCGTACAAGAAGAAATTCCAAAGGAGGTCCTGACGGAGGTGATGGCGGCAGGGGAGGGCATATTATTTTAAAAGGTAATAAACAACTTTGGACTTTGCTCCATCTGAAATACACCAAACATATAAAAGCCGGAAACGGGCAAAACGGAATGGGTAGCCTGAAAACAGGAGCTGACGGAAAGGATATATTCCTGGAAATTCCACTGGGAACTGTTGCCAGAAATGCTGATACGGGTGAATTTGAATGTGAGATTACTGAACACGGGCAAACTCATATTCTGATTAAGGGTGGTCGCGGCGGTTTGGGCAATGATCATTTTAAATCCTCGACCAACAGAACACCGCGCTATGCCCAGCCCGGCGAACCTGGAAAGGAAGAATGGCAAATACTTGAACTAAAGCTCCTGGCTGATGTAGGTCTCGTTGGATTTCCCAATGCCGGCAAATCAACCTTGTTGTCAGTAATTTCAGCCGCAAAACCTGAAATAGCCGATTATCCGTTTACTACCTTAACGCCTAATCTCGGATTAGTCAGGTACCGCGAAGACAGGTCTTTTGTTGTTGCCGATATCCCCGGAATAATTGAGGGAGCGCATAAAGGAAAAGGGTTAGGATTAAGATTTCTCCGGCATATTGAAAGAAATTCTATCCTCTTGTTTTTAGTTCCTTCCGACAGCAACGACATTAATAAAGAATATAAAGTTCTATTGAGTGAACTTAAACAATACAATCCGGAACTTTTGGATAAATCAAGAATTCTGGCAATAACAAAATCAGATCTTTTAGATGATGAATTAATCCGTGAGATTAAAAAAGATTTGCCGGATATTACTTACGTTTTTATATCATCCGTTGCAAAAACAGGTTTGATGAAGCTAAAGGATGTGATTTGGAAAGAGTTGAATAAAGAAATATTTTAGTTATGTTAATAGGGATTACAAATCCCCTGTTATTAACTTTCG
>JAIORT010000410.1 GCA_021107975.1 Bacteroidales bacterium
GAAGATAAGTTATTCCCGTGAATAAACCTTTTCTCCGCCAAGATAAGTGAACAACACTTTTACGAATGGAATTTCACTACTTTCTATTTGCATAATATCCTTATCTAATATTACAAAATCAGCAAATTTACCGGGTTCAATGCTTCCTTTCTCGTTTTCTTCAAAACTGCCTTTAGCCGACCAGATAGTCATCGATTTTAAAGTTTCTTCCCTGCTTAGCGCATTTTCCATCTGAAACCCCTGTTCAGGATACCCTTTCAAATCTTTCCTGACAACAGCAGAATAAAATGTGTAAACCGGATTTATATCTTCTATCGGAAAGTCGGTTCCATTGATTAGCCACCCGTTTTGATTCAATAATTTTTTATAAGCATAAGCTCCGGTGATTCTTTCCTGTCCTAACCTGTCTTCAGCCCAGTACATATCGGAAGTTGCATGAGTTGTCTGAACCGAAGGAATTATTGAATATTTTTCAAACAATTCAAAATCATCCGGATTTACAACCTGTGAATGTTCGATACGCCATCTTTTATCATTTTTGCTTTTTAGGAACCCGCCATAAATATTCAGCATCAATCTTACGGCAGAATCACCAATTGCATGAGTGTTTACCTGCCAATCATTTTCATAAGCAATCTCGCACATATTCCTGTAATGTTCGGGAGTTTCACGCAAAAGCCCTGAGTTTTCAGTATCATCCGAATAAGGTTCAATAAGTTTTGCACCTCTTGAACCCAATGCTCCGTCAGAAAATAGTTTTATTGAACAAACACATAGTTTGCCTGTCTTATATTTTCCCTTTTCTACAAATTCTTTAAGATTCTCTTCGGTTGGGATCAGCATTGCATATATTCGTATCTTAAGTTTTTCCGCTTTTTGTAATGAGTCAATAAATTTGACTTCATGTTTATCCAAACCTGCATCAGTTACAGAAGTCAAACCAACAGAAAAACAGTTTTCCTGCGCTCTAATTAAAGCCTTAGTTTTTTGAACATTATTGAGTTTGGGAATTGTATTGCGCATAGCATCTGAAGCATTTTCAAGCAGAATGCCTGTTAGCCCGCTATTCTTCTTTTCAATAAACCCGCCTTCAATTTTGGTTTCCTTGTTAATACAGGCTCTTTTTAATGCTTCGGAATTTGCCAATACGGTATGACCGCCAACCCTTATCAAAACCACAGGGTTAACGGGAAATAACCTGTCAAGTTCCTTTTTATCAGGAAAATCCTTTACTTCCCAATCATTCTGGTCCCATCCCCTTCCAATTAGCCACTCGCCTTCATTATTTTTATGATGATTTTTTAAAACTTCAATTACTTCTTCAAATGATTGTGTTCCGACAAGATTTGCATAACCATAAATATTTTTTGCATATCCGGTAAAATGAGAATGTCCGTCATTGAAACCGGGATAGATGACTTTACCTTTTGCGTCAATAATATTTTCCGATTGAAAATTGGATAGAATAGCGCTATCGGTTCCAACAGATAGAAATTTCCCGTCCTGTATAGCAAAAGCCTGTTGTATTGTAAAATTACTGTCAACAGTATAAACTTTCGCATTATGGAC
>JAIORT010000762.1 GCA_021107975.1 Bacteroidales bacterium
CGGATATCGTACGGAAATTGGAAGAAAAGCTTTCAGTAATACATTATTAAAAATGTTTTTTAACCTTTCAAGTCGAAGAAGGCCAGTACGGTTGGGACTTGAAAGGTTGAAAAAAATACCATATTAAAAATGAAGTTACAAGAGTTTTACCAGAGATTTGAACTTGATACCAGCTTGGTTCAAAAAGCCGGGTTTAATCCTTATTATCCTGTCATTCAATCCGGGCTTAATGATCAGATCATTGTTGAAGGAGAAAAATTTATAAATCTGGCTTCGAATAATTATTTAGGTCTTGCCAATGACAGCCGTGTTAAGGAAGCCTGCTCAAAAGCAATTGAAAATTATGGTGTTTCATTATGTGCCACACCAATAGCTTCGGGTTATTCGGAATTGCATGCAAATGTGGTACAAAAACTCTCAAAATTTGTTGGGATGGAAAGTGCCATAATCTATCCTTCATGCTACCAGGCTAATAACGGATTGTTCTCGGTAATCGCAGGGAAAGAGGATATTGTAATTATTGATCGCTCCTCTCATTCTTCGTTGATAGAAGGGGTAAAAAGTGCAGGTTGCAAAATCCGGCCATTTTTGCATAACAACATGACTTACCTGGAAAAGATACTTAAGAAAATTTCGGGCTACAGGCAAGTATTTGTGGTTACCGAATCTGTATTTTCAACAGAAGGGAATGTGGCGCCATTCAGAGAAATTGTTGAACTATGCAAAAGATTTAATGCTATACCTGTTATTGATGATTCTCATGGAATTGGAGTTATTGGTGAACGTGGCAGAGGAATTCTGGAATATGCAGGGATAAAAGATTTTCATGGGATCTACACTGCATCTCTCGGTAAGTCTATTGCCAATTCAGGCGGGATAATCTGCGGTAAAAAAAGCATTATCGATTATTTGCGATATTACAGCTCTCATCTTGTTTATTCAACTGCAATTCTTCCTTCCGTATTAGCAGGAATTAATAAAGTCCTTGATATCATTAATGATGAATTCTCCGAATTAAGCCGGAAAATATGGCAGTACAAAAGTAAGATAAGCAAGTCATTACAAGATTCGGGATTCGATTTAACCGACAGTGTTACTCCAATAACTTCAATCATGTCCGGTAATTCGCTGGATACGCTGTTACTGGCAAAAGAATTATTTGAGAATAAGATTTTATCAACTCCGTTTGTTTATCCTTCAGTACCTTATAATGAAGGAAGAATCAGATTGATCGCCGGTGCAAACCTTTCCGAAGCAACTATTAATACAGTAACTGAAATTTTTAGAAATCTTAGAAGAAAAACAGGATGAAATGTTATACTGTAAGAAATCGTTCCTATAGTTATCGAAAGCAATAAGCTTTAAGAATAACTATACTAAAAACGGGATAAATTATAGCATTTTTTAGTCCCGTTAGGGACTATATATTTATAGAAAATGAAATACACCCATAACAAAGTCCCGTAAGGGACGTAATATAAAAAGAACATGTCTAATACCACTATCGTACCATTAAAACTCAAAGAGAGTCAATTGGTTACAATTTAGTTCTTTGACATT
>JAIORT010000770.1 GCA_021107975.1 Bacteroidales bacterium
GATTATACATTTCTTTTCCTAAAGGGAACCCTAAATCTTTATTTGAACCAGCACCTAAAATAAATGTTGTCATTTATAATTATTTTTTTTAGCAAATGTAAGGAAATAAAAAGCAGACGCTACTATTGACTATTCAACCTTTTTGTAACTTGACAGGCAAATCACACACAATCACCTACTTTTCATATACTAACCGTCACACTGCGCAAAAACTCACATCATTTTGTTGAAAAATACAAGCATAGTTGATAAGATAAAGACAGTCTATTGCTTATCTTTATAGAGACATAAACAGTAGATAATATGCATCACATCGAAGAGAATATAAACCGTAATCAAATCACCATGATGGACTTGGAAGAAATGGTTCACCCCGATTCATGAGTTCGTTTGGTAGATTTGTTTGAAGATGCCCTTCCTCTTGAGGAATTAGGATTTACTCTTAGTATTGTGGAAAAAAAGTATATAAGGAGTCGGAGGCAATTTACGATTGCAAAATTTTCTTTTATAAATTTGGATTGCAAATCCCAGAGTCTAACTTCATTGAAGTTGCAAACTTCAATGTGCGGGTACGACCTTATCTCATATATCCAAATTAATTACTGTGCCGGACTTTCCTGTATTTCTTCCGGTTTTGGAAAAATAGAAAATTCAGGACCGAACTGCTCCAGAAATTCAACACTCAGCGCCCGGAATGTATAGGAAACGGGCAACAATATTACCGAGCTTATGTATGGAATTATCAACAAAACTATTCCAATACAACAAGTAAAAAATCCGAAAAGAAGAACACATATCACGACAACAATACCCAGAAGAAATATAAACAACCCGTAAAGAAAAAAATATATAAAGTGCCGTGATAAAATTGGTAAAAAGCGATACCATGCCTGAGAAGTTGTTATTTTATTTTTGTACATAATGGGTACTACAAAATCATTAAGGAAAAGAGAAATATAGGCTGTAAGAATTATAAATAAGAGGAATTGTAAAATCATTGCTATAATCATCAGCACTTTACCCGGTGGAGAAAAATACCCGTAATGCATATTCCTTATCATTATAAAACAGAATATCAAAAACAGGATAAATAAAATGAAACAAATAAAACCGTAAATCAGGCGCCAGATAAATAATGAATTTCCTTCTTTACTGTATTCGCGCCAGGGTTTGCTCACTTCGGCTTTGTTATAAACTACATTGTGTAAAAACATAAATTTTCCTCTCGAGCTTAGCCATGTCAGCACAATGCATAAAGCTACCAGGAATATAATACCAAAGATTATCAGTGAGAACCAAAGGGCATGTTCCATAAGCCATTCCGAGGCTATATCCGGAAACCTGGTAAATTCGTCCCAGTTCCAACGGGACTTTCCATAATCTTTAGAAAAGTTACCATTACTTCCGCCGTGGTAATCAATTAAACCGGCTAAAAATGCCGTAAATCCTACGACAAACCATTTACTGATATCGAAAGGTTGAAACAGAGCCTTTTTCATTCGGTTCCAGGCTCGTGATAAGGGTTCAATGTATGAAATACTCATGATAAA
>JAIORT010000056.1 GCA_021107975.1 Bacteroidales bacterium
ACGGAGCTGTCGGAGGTGTTCTTTCATGGTCAAGGAATTTAGTAACCATTGTTTCAAGATGAGTTGCATCCTGTGCGGTCATTCTTGCAAAGACTATATCCGGCATACTATTACCGGTAACATCTGCATAAATATTATCGGATGCACAGTAGTTATTGTATGTAGGAGATATAATGCTATTGCCGGCATTCGTTCCATAATCGGCAAGTAGTAAACATGCCACAGGAGGAATGTCCCAGGTATTATAGGCATTGTCAATGTAATTTTCAATAATAGTAGCAGTACTGCCTCCAATTTCGTTTAAAGTAACAACATCAGTTAAAATTCCCTGTAATGTCCTGAATACCCTGATGGAATCAGCCCATTGCTGGAATTCAGCATCATTTGGAGTAATGATAAGATATTCGCATCCGGTATCCTTTAATCCCTGGGATGATTTATTATAATTTATTTCAGGAAGAGATTTGTAGTTAAGTAACATATCAGACAGCATAGGGTCCCACCAGCGGCTCCTCAGCCTGTTTTCGCCAAAGTGTCCGTTTCCTCCCGTAAAACTCACCTTTACTTTTAAATCTCTGTAAACAATTAATTCTTTTGTAACCGGGTTGTATTGGAAAGGGGTGATCCCTAAGACAACAACATCAATTCCCCTGATATTTGTAACTTCTGAAAGTTTAACAGGCTCTGACGGATAGAATTCATTTTTTGAATAGATATTCTGGTCTTTTTCATATTCCAGCGGACCTGTTTCTGTTTCCCATGGAATTCTCGGTGCAGGCGACATATCAACACCTGTAAATGTTTCTGTTCTGGATGCAGTTACCTGAATGGTTGCAACAGCTCCCTGCGGTATTGCTAAAAAACGACCCATACCCGGCAGGTTTGGTGCTCCTTCATCATTTGGCAAAAAATGCCCTGGTAATTCAATCACATCCATTGTTTCACCGTTGATCAGACTGCTTGTTAACGTAAAAGAGTTAATGGAGTAAATGATCTCAACTCCCGAAGATTTCTGATTTGTTAAAGTATAACCTTGCTTTTCCCAGCTATCAGTGTATTTAATTTCATCTGCATAAGTATTGCCTGCAATAAAAATGATCCATGCGAAAAGCAACATTGCGATTCCTGATGATTTTTTAAAAGATTTCATAATAAAAATTTTAATTAGAATGATTAGTGTTCGTCCACAAAGTCTATAATTGAAATATTTTTGACACTAATTGCACTAATTATCACTAATTTAATTCGTGCAAATTGGTGAAATTTGTGTCTTTTTATAAATTTATGGACAGACACAAATTTGTGTTATTCAATTAGTATTACTTTTTGTGTATCATAAACGTCTCCGGTTTGTAAAATGCTGAAATAAATACCAACAGGTAATTTATTTCCTCCATCATTTCTTCCGTCCCAAATAAAATTCCGTCTTCCCTTTTCGAGATTTTCATTTTTAATAAGTGTCTTTACCAATTTCCCCTGCAAGGAATAAATTTGAAGTGTAACTTCGGATTTTTCCTTTAATGTAATACTAAAGATAGTTTCATCGGTAA
>JAIORT010000382.1 GCA_021107975.1 Bacteroidales bacterium
GAAAAAATGGAGGAAACAAAATGAAAACAAAAAGTTGGACAGAAATAAAAGATTCGGTTTATGGACCAAAGGGAACCGAAAGAAGAGATGAACTTGAAAGAGATTTCGAATCCTTCAAAATAGGACTTTTGTTGAAAAAAGCCCGGGAAGAAAAAAAAATGACCCAGCAAGAACTTGGAGATATTGTACACAAAAAGAGAACTTATATCTCGAGAGTTGAAAATAATAGTAGTAACGTGACTCTTAAAACTCTTTATGAAATAGTTGAGAAAGGATTTGGAGGAAAAGTTAAAATATCAATTGAAGTATAAATTACGTGCTACAACAGGCGATCATAAATAATTGCGGGTGTGGTGGTTAAATGAAAGTTTGTGGCTCGTATTAACATTATTTCTTTATTGAAAGTGAAATGCTTCGAATCCCGCAACTATTCATACGTGTGTCGAGAAGCAATGTGCGGCAACAAATACATTGCATGTTGTAATTGAGATGGTAGAGTTAAGCACTGACGATTATAGTCAGGAGACTTGATGACCCACCGAAGTCGTCTTGCAGGAGAAGGCTTCAAACCACCTAAAGGTGCTGTAGTAAAGAGCCAATGGCACCAGACATAGCAAGTCGAAGTAAGCTCGTGCGCCGGAGATGTGCCCTTTCGAGAAAAACACCGATACTTCAACAAAGCAAGCGACACAAAGTTAGCCCGCATGGGTCCCTTTCCCGCTAATCCACCTTTATTTAACTCCTCTATTGTTCAAACCTCAAGGTCGGAAATTATCTTGCTATTTGTGTTTTGTTTTAGTATATTTGTGGCAAAAATTTTAATAACACCTTCGAATCTAAAATTTTAAACTTCTGTTATGAAAAAAATTCATTTATTAATTCTGTTCATGGCCATAGCCTTATGCACCATTGCCCAGCCCCCACAAGCTTTTAAATATCAAGCTGTTGTTCGGGACAACACAGGCGAAATTATATCAAACCAGTCAGTGGGAATACGAATAAGTATTCATGATGCCACTGCCGGCGGTACAATTATTTACCAGGAAACCTTTACTGAAACAACAAATCAATTTGGATTGGTAAATCTGGAAATTGGAAATGGTACCCCAACAATCGGAACATTTGCAACTATTGACTGGGGCAGCAATTCAAAATTCCTTGAATTAGAAATTGACCCGTCCGGAGGCACCAGCTATGTTTCGATGGGTACATCACAATTACTAAGTGTACCTTATGCCTTATATTCCCAATCTTCGGAAGATGCTGTTTGGGAGGAGTCAGCCGGTAATGTTTATTATAATGCAGGAAATGTAGGAATCGGCAATTCGAGTCCTACTGAAAAACTGGATGTGCTTGGAAATTTGAAAGTACTCGGATCAGCTTCTTCTGATAATATTGGTATCAACCTGCAAATTAGCCAGTCAGCTTCCGGTAAAGGTGGCAAAGTTTTAATTAAAGCCGGAGACGCCCAGAATAATTTTAGTGCTAACCATTGGGGCGGAGATGTTGAGATCAAAGCCGGCATCGGAAACAATAATTCAGG
>JAIORT010000552.1 GCA_021107975.1 Bacteroidales bacterium
GATTCAAAACAAGTAAGAAATGAAAAAGGATGTGTTGAACCAGTTAAAAGAGGTAGTGAGATGAATTGGGAAAAAAAAACCATAAGTGAACTTTGTACAATTGAAAAAGGAACAACAGGAATAAGTAAAGCAATTCCTGGTGAATATCCTTTAGTTGTAACAAGTGAAGAAAGAAAATCTCACAATGAATATCAATTTGATGACAAGGCTGTTATTATCCCTTTGGTTTCTTCAACTGGTCACGGTCATAAAAGTTTAAAAAGAATACATTATCAAACTGGAAGGTTTGCTGTTGGTAGTATTTTATGTACTGTAATTCCAAAAGATAGAAGTGTTTTAAATACAGAGTATTTATATCGCTTTCTTGACTTAAATAAAAATAAAGAACTTGTTAGCAGAATGAAAGGTATGGCAAATGTTACCTTGCCAATTAAAGAAATAGCAAAAATTGAAGTTCCTCTTCCGCCTTTAGCCGAACAAATACAATTTGTTAAAAATTATAAAAAATTAGAAGAATCAAGTAATACTGTATCCGCCAAACTTTTCCACCAACTTGATTTGGTAAAGCAACTCCGCCAGGCTTTTTTGCGGGAAGCCATGCAGGGAAAACTTGTCCCTCAAGACCACAATGACGAACCTGCCAGCGAATTGCTCGCCAAAATAAAAGCTGAAAAAGAGCAGCTTATCAAAGAAAAGAAAATCAAAAAACAAAAGCCACTGCCTCCTGTTACCGAAGATGAAATCCCTTTTGAAATACCTGAAAATTGGGTTTGGTGCAGGTTGGGGGAAACAGGTTTGTTAAAAAGAGGAAAGTCTAAGCATCGACCTAGAAATGATGAGAGATTATTTAAGGATGGTAAGTATCCTTTTATACAAACTGGCGATGTTTCAAAAGCTAAATTTCAAAAGGATTTAATTAAAACAATTAATGGATACTACAATGAATTTGGTTTAAGACAGAGTGAAATACAACCTAATGGCACATTGTGTATAACAATTGCAGCAAACATTGCGGAATGTGGATTTTTAGATTTTAATGCATGTGTACCAGATAGTATTGTTTGTTTTAATGCAATAAATAAAACCATTGAGAAGTATGTATATTTCTACTTGAAAACGGCGAAAGAAGAACTTGAGAGATATGCCCCTGCAACAGCGCAAAAGAATATCAATCTTGGAATATTAAATGATGTAGCCATTCCTTTCCCCCCTCTTTCCGAACAACAACGCATAATCGCTAAGTTGGATAAATTGATGCAATACTGTGATGAGTTGGAGCAAAGTATCAAAACCGGTCAGCAGCAAAACGAAGTGCTGTTACAGCAAGTGTTAAGGGGGGCGCTGAGTAAGGAGGAGGTGGTATTGGAATAGCCAACGCTTAACCCAAATTCTGCAACAAGCGGAGGCGCTAAGGCAGAGTATTTTGAAAAGGGCGTTTGAGGGGAAATTATTGAAAACAAAAGAAAAAAATTAATATTTGTTATTATGAACGAAAGATTTAAAGAATACGGTTACGAGATAACCACCGACCCGGAGTTTA
>JAIORT010000722.1 GCA_021107975.1 Bacteroidales bacterium
ACTTGCTGAAACTTATGGATAGAAAGAAAAAGGTGATTAAGAGCCAGGCCGAAGGAATTGACAAACTATTAAAAAAAAATAAGATTCGTTACATAAAAGGGCATGGTTTTATCAAGGAGCCTGGATTGATAACTGTAAAACCAGAAGACGGAAATATAATAGAAATACCTTATGACAGGCTGATTCTATCAACAGGGTCATCTCCGGTAAGCCTTCCATCGATACCCTTTGACGGGGATCGGATTATATCGAGCAATGAAGCGCTTAACCTGCGCGAAATCCCGGAATCGATACTCATTGTCGGAGGTGGTGTTATAGGTTGTGAGTTTGCATTTATTCTTGCAGCATTAGGATCCAGGGTGATTGTAGTGGAGGCGCTTTCTCGCTTACTGCCCCTGCCGTCTGTTGATGAAGACTGTTCAAAGGTTTTGCAGCGTGAAATGAAAAAGCGAAAAATAAAAATTATTGTCAACAAGGTCGTGGAATCTTACAAAGACAAAGATGGCAAGCTTTCTGTGACAATCGGTCCGTCTCCTTTTTTAGAAAATCCGTCTAATAAAGACAAAGGACCAGTATTCGAGGAAGTTGATAAGATTCTGGTGTGCGTTGGACGCAAGCCGAGTACCGGCAACGTCGGCCTTGACAACATACGTCTGAATGTGGACGAAAAGGGATGGATAATTGCCAATGAGAAGATGGAAACCAGTATTGCCGGTGTGTATGCAATTGGTGATGTCCTCGGCCCCTCTAAAGTTATGCTTGCACACGTTGCCTCAGCAGAAGGGCTTGTTGCTGCTGAAAATGCCATGGGAGGAAATAAGGCAATGGATTATACCGCAGTTCCCGGCGCAATTTTTACAACGCCGGAAGTAGCAAACGTCGGGCTGACTGAAGCGCAGGCAAAAAAGATAAATGACAACGTCCGTGCAGACAGCGTTCTTTTCCGGACACTGGGAAAGGCCCAGGTTGCAGGAGAAATTGCCGGTATGGCAAAGATAATATCAGATGCTGTTACCGGCAGGATTTTAGGTGTTCACATTGTAGGATCGCATGCAACGGATCTTATTGCCGAAGGCACACTGGCAATTAATAGCGGATGCAGTGTAAAAGATCTGGCTGAAACCATTCATGCACACCCTACATTTTCCGAAGTCATGCAGGAAGCGTCATTCAAGGCGCTGGACAGATCTTTGCATGGATAATATTTTTTTGGTTAAAGGTTGATTAAGTTCAGCCCCTGTGATAACAGGCAAACGTAATTTGATAAGTGGGTGTGGTTTCGTTGTTTTTTAAACAGCATTTAAAAAGTGGCAGGGTAAAAAAAGGAGGTAGTGATGAAAAAAGGATTATTTATAGGTATTGTTTCTTGTCTCGTGGTGGGTCTGTTTTTTTTCGCTTGTGGTCCAAAGGCGCCAACGACAATCAAAATTGGAATTAACGCTCCTATTACCGGGGATATTCCCAAGGTAGGGGAGGGCACAAAATTTGCCGCCCAGATGTGGCTTGAAGATATTAATGCCGCAGGCGGACTTGAAGTAG
>JAIORT010000690.1 GCA_021107975.1 Bacteroidales bacterium
GCAATTACCATCGCTTTAATTCTGATAACCTTTTTATTAGGCTGGCAATTCGATACAATGGTAACAGGTTTATTTTGTACGCCTTTTCTTCCTTCGCTATCAAAAGTTACTGTCAATACTTTTTGTTCACCGGGTTTAATGGGAACTCTGGGAAACTTTATAATCGTGCAACCACAAGATGAATTTACCTGCGATATTAGCAAATCTCCTCTACCTGTATTTTTAAATTTAAAACCATACGAAACCTTTTCCCCCTTGAAAACCTTTCCAAAATCATGAATTTCCTTTTCAAATTCAATTTTTGGAAGATTATCCTTTACTTTACCTGAGGCTGTATTCGGATTAGTAACCACATCTGTTGGCAAACTCCCATTATTCCTGTTAATACAAGCTGATAGTAAAATCACCAAAATTCCAAGTAAGGCTATATGCTTTTTATAAATCATAATTTATTTTGATGCTGCAAAAATAGAAAAATATATTTATATTGTATCTAAACTTTAAAAGTATCATTTTATATTACTATTTTTGAACCTTTGTTATAATACATAGCATAAATTTCAGTTTATATAACTAAAATATTTTTTCCAAGTATGAAAAAACAAATATACATTTCGATTGGAGCTGTTATACTCATCATAATTGCATTATGGTATTTACTTGGCTCCGACAGTAGCACATCCGAAACCATTAAAGTAAAAGTTGAAAGCGGTGAATTTAAAATTCCAGTAACAATAACAGGCGAGCTTGAAGCTAAAAGCTCTGAAAAAATCTATGGGCCATCCGGTTTAAGAAATGTAAGAATATGGCAGGTAAAAATTGAAGATATTGTCCCGGACGGAACCGTAGTTGATTCAGGCGATTTTGTGGCTTCACTTGACCGTACAGAGCTTGCAAACAAATTGAAAGACCAGGAACTGGAATTAGAAAAATGCGAAACCCAGTTTACCAAGACCAGATTAGATACCACACTTGAACTTAGAAATCTGCGTGATGATTTGATCAATCTTGAATATGCCCTTGAAGAGAAAGAAATACAGCTCGAACAATCTAAATTTGAACCTCCGGCAACTATCAGGCAAGTTGAAATAGAACTCGAAAAAGCACAAAGGACTTTCGATCAGACAATAAAAAATTACAAATTAAAACTCGAAAAAGCAAAAGCCAATATGCAAGAAGTTTCAGCACAATTAGCCAAAGCCCAAAGAAAATATGATGATATGGCAAATGTGCTACGCCAGTTTACGGTTTTTGCTCCGAAAACAGGAATGGTTATATACAAGCGAGGATGGGATGGCAAAAAACAGGGTATTGGTTCACAAATAAGCACATGGGATAATGTTGTTGCTACTTTACCAAACCTTACCGAAATGATTTCTAAAACTTATGTTAACGAAATTGATATAAGTAAGATTAAAAAGGGGCAGAATGTTGAAATAGGTATTGATGCTTTCCCTGAAAAGAAGTTTACCGGAGAAGTAACCGAAATTGCAAACATAGGAGAACAATTACAAAATTCCAATGCTAAGGTTTT
>JAIORT010000702.1 GCA_021107975.1 Bacteroidales bacterium
TTACAGGGTACTGTAGTGAAGGAAAAAAATAAATTCAAAATAGGCTTAATAGACAAAAAGTCTTAACTCCCGGTTCTTATATCATGCTTCTCCTGAGCAACATCACATTCTCCACATGGTGGGTATGCGGGAACATATCAACCGGCTGGATTTTTTCTATACGGTATTTGTCAATTAAAATTGTTACATCTCTTGCCTGGGTAGCCGGATTACAACTGATGTAAACGATTCGTTCCGGGCTAATTTTTAATATCTGCCTGACCACCTTTTCGTGCATTCCTGCACGCGGAGGGTCGGTGATGATAACGTCCGGCGTGCCGTTTTTCCTTACGAACTCATCATCCAATACTTTCGCAATATCTCCGGCATAAAACGAATTGTTTGTGATACGATTGATTTTTGAATTTTCAATGGCATCCTCAATGGCAGAAGGGACATTATCAATACCAATGACTTTTTGTGCTTTTGAGGCAATAAAATTGGCAATTGTACCTGTTCCGGTATAAAAATCATAAACTACCTCCTCCCCTTTCAATCCGGCATATTCGCGGGTAACTTTGTACAGTTCATAAGCCTGCAGGGAGTTTGTCTGGTAAAATGAAACAGGTCCGATTTTGAACTTTAAACCCTCTATTTCTTCCATAATGAATGATTTGCCCTTGTATAAATTCACTTCCAAATCGGAAAATATATCGTTTTTTTTCTGATTAATAATATACATCAGTGATGTTATCTCCGGGAATTTTTCTGCAATAAAATCCAACAGCCCTGTGATTTTTTCCTTGTCTTCATAATTAAAAACCAATATCACCATTAATTCGCCGGTTGTCGTATTTCTGATAATCAGATTCCGAAGAAATCCCGACCATTTTTTTACATTGTAATATTCCAGCTTATTTTCATCCGCATATCTTTTAACTGCAAGACGAATGGCATTTGAAGGTTCTTCCTGCAAATAGCAATTATTCAAATCCAGCACCCTGTCGAACATACCAGGAATATGAAAACCCAAACCGTTCATATTCAGTTCTTCAAACTTAATATCTTTATTATAATCGGTCAGCCATTTTTTATTGGAAAAAGTAAACTCCAGTTTATTCCGGTAATAGTAAATTTTCTTTGACGGAATAATCGGCAAAATTTCAGGAATATCAAACTTACCGATTCTTGTCAAATTGTCTTTAACCTGTTTTTGTTTATAAAATAGTTGTTCTTCATACTTCATATTCTGCCACCTGCACCCCCCGCAAATACCGAAGTGTTCACACCTTGGTTCTGTTCTTTTCTTTGAATATTTATGAAAACGTATAGCTTTTCCTTCAAGATAGGATTTTCGGTTTTTGGTTACCCGGATGTCTATCACATCTCCCGGCACAACAAACGGAACAAATATAACCTTATCGTTAATTCTGCCAATAGCCTTACCTTCTGAGCCGGCATCCGTAATTTCAATTTTTTCATAAACCTGTAATTCTCTCTTTTTTCTGACCATATTATTTATTTGACTGCAAAATTAAGATTTCCAAAATACTTG
>JAIORT010000135.1 GCA_021107975.1 Bacteroidales bacterium
AAGGCAATTTTTATAAGCATAAACTGAATATTAAGCCTTTTTCGCAAGCATTTATACTAATTCGGAACAGGTTTGCAATATTATTAAAGTTCTGTTGAAACGCATAACTACTTCTAAACAGCTATTGCTTCGCATACCTGTTAAGAATTAGTATATTACAGATTATCAGAACAAAATTAAGAAAGAATTACAAAAGAGGCTGCCGTAATTACTAAATTATTGTCTGTCCATAAAGTAGGCGAAAATCAAAAAAATAAATATATTTCTCATTTAACCCCCCTGTTTCCCCCCTTAAATGGGGAATTATTGAATTTATTTTTTTGATTTTTCACAATTTCAGTAGTTTAAAGGCAGACCCTAAAAAAAAGCCTGCCGAATTTCAGCAGGCTATTGAACTTCTTTATTATTGAATTAAGAGCCTACTCCAAAAAATCGCTTTTTCGCCACTAAACTTGTCCGTATGGAAGCACCAAAGCACAATCCCGAAAGCTTTCGGGACACCAAAGTTATTGGTTGGCATTCATTATTTTGTGAAATTTTGTGCTTTGGTGTTTTTGTGGCATTTTTTAATTTCTTACTTTTCGGAGTGGACTCAATTTTCTTAGTACTTCTTCATACTTCCGGCACCTGAAACATCGTGATGTGTAATAACCGGAGAGCCTTTGTATTTAAGGCTGGCAGCGCCGGAAACTTCGGCAGAGAGTTCATCATTAACAAATATCTTAGCATGAGAAGCACCACTGATTTCAATATCGAACACATTTGTTTCCATATCAAAAGCATCTAAATTAGATGCACCTGAAATGTCGAGTTCAACTTTGTCAGCGCTTCCGTAAAGCTCTATTTTACTAGCGCCGCTGAAATCGAGGGCAAGGTCTCCGGCAGACATTTTTATTTCAATATCCGAAGCCCCGCTGCATTCCATATCAAGGTCACTAAAACTGAGTTTCTCTTCTGATGAAAGTTTGCAGGCTCCACTGATGTCTATTTCTTTGAGTTCTTTAAAGGTAATATAAACATTGAGAACGTCATAATCACGAATGACCTTATTAGTTGAGATTTCCAGAGTACCACCTCTCACTTCTGTTGTGATAATATCCAATAAATTTTCGTCAGCCTCAACAATGAGTTTCTCTTCATTTCCCTGGAAAAGAAATACCCTGAAAGCACCTCCCACTTCTATACCATAAAAAGATGAAACATCTCTTTCCTGTTTAGCGACATTGCCATCGCCTTTAATCCCGTTAAAAGCATAAGAGCAACCGGATTGTAAACTTAATAATAATGCAAGTATTACTGCATAACTTGCAAATAGTGTGATTCTGTAATTTTTCATGATTAAAATTTTTAAAGTTAATGAATTTATAGTTTTATGTATAATGTTTTTTCGTAACGAATCAGTGTGTTTAGAATACTGATTTTATGATTATTACATAATTTATTTTTACCGCAAAGAACGCTAAGTTTTACGCAAAGAACGCTAAGTTGTTGAATATGTATTCTTTGCGAACATTGCGGTTCACA
>JAIORT010000847.1 GCA_021107975.1 Bacteroidales bacterium
GGTTTATATTGTTTTTCCTTTCTTCTTCCTTCTGCAGTAATTTTTTCTAATGAAGAACCAATGTATGGTTTCCAGTGCGCATTGTCGGTAATAAGATTATTATTTGAATATGAAAATCTTTGGATACTAATAGTAAGAGTATTTTTAAATTTAGCTAATTTAATTACAATTTTTCTTTTCATCATTCATTTTAAAATTAAAATACAAAAGCTGTATATTTTTCAACTTATTGCATTTGCATCATCAGCATATTGGTTCATACAAGCTTTATTTGAAAGTACAATAGAGGATTTATTAATTGGATATTGGAATTGGGTATTTAGTATATTATTTATATTTGTTGTGATGTTTCACTTTAGGAATTCAAGAAATAAAATTCACAGTTAACCATTCGGTGAAGACAAACAGTCTATTAAATAAAAACATTCAAAATCTTGCAATTTATATTCTAATATATTTTTTTTCAAACTGTTGGGGATATATCTACGCAATGCAATACGAACACTGTTCAGACGAAAAACTGGGATTGAAAATTTGCATAAGATTAAAAGATAAAAAAATTAAATTGAACGAAGATTTTGAACTTAGCCTGGTTTTTAAAAATATTTCAAAGTATCCATTACGCATTTATTTGGTTGAAACAGAATTCTTTCGAAGTTTTCAAAGTTATTTTTATTTATTGTTCAATGGAAAATCAAAATATATAAGTAATATATCCCCACCTCATGGTTATATTGTCACAGAGGAAGATTTTCATTTGATTGATTCAAATAGCGAGATAGTTTTCAAACATACCCTTTCAATTGATGAAACAAAAATTGAGACAGACTCAAATGAAATTTATCTTAATTGGGTTTACGAAAATAAAATATCTAAATGGGAAGGTGGTATTACAACCTTAGATGGACCAACAAAAAAATTATTTGGGGGCAAAGAAATACCATATATATGGAAGGGAAAGTTAGAATCAATAATGGCCTTAGAAATAGCAAAATAAAGCCGAAGCTGTTGGAAGGAATCGCGAGGAAACTGTATTCTTATAAACTCAATGCCGAAGAAACTATAAATTTCACTATGACCATACAGCTGATGATTTTACAGAGAAAACACCGGTAGTAGAATTTTAATATTTTAAAAAAAATAGTGATAATTTTTTCTTAATTAAATTTATAACCTTTAACCAACTATTCATAGAAAGCATATAGAAATGTCTTCTATTAATCTTTACAAAAAGAAGAATGAAGCATCCAGCTACATTGATGCTACAATCACAGATAAGGGCGATCTTCAAATCATTCGCAATTCTTTTGGACCCGGCGATTTTGAGACGGAGGTTACAGCAGCCGTATCAAAAACAGACAAGGATCAACTGCTCCTT
This sequence comes from Bacteroidales bacterium, assembly GCA_021107975.1. Classification (GTDB taxonomy): domain Bacteria; phylum Bacteroidota; class Bacteroidia; order Bacteroidales; family JAADJA01; genus JAADJA01. The sequence goes on from JAIORT010000847.1 coordinate 1,379, forward strand.
GCACTTTTACAAAAGATTTACACCGGAAATAAAAATGCGTTGGAAGATTTCGTAACATTTACCAGATCAAAAAATATCATTGTGCAAAAATTCCGTTGGCCCTGATAACTCATTTAAGGAGATAATATCAAATGATAAAAAAAGT
>JAIORT010000966.1 GCA_021107975.1 Bacteroidales bacterium
CGATCCAACCGATACTATATATCTGCAAAAGCCTTTTGTAACATTAACTTATGAAAACACAACTTATGATTCATTAGGGGTTGATACTTTCAGATTAAAAGAAGATAGCTGGTGGGATTTCGGCGATGGCACAACTTCAAATTTAATAGCGCCTACTCATACTTATTCATCCACAGGTACATTTGATGTAGTATTCCACTCTATTACGTTTTATGGTTGCCCCGGTTCCGACACAATTAAAATTACAGTTAAACCTGTTGATTTAAGGATATCTTCCGTTATTACTCCAAATGGAGATGATTATAATCAATATTTTGAAATTTGGGAAGATGAAAATAGCGGAAGTAATAACGGCGGAGAACTGAAAAGCAGCGGGTCGCAAGACCCGATTGATCTTAATGATTATTATCTAAGTAATACATTGATAATATTCAACCGGTGGGGTGAAAAGATTTTTGAGTCAGATAATTATCAGAATGATTGGGACGGAGAAGGTTTAAGTGATGGAGTATATTTTTATGTTTTAAAATGTAATGGAGTATATGAAGATGATGTTTACAGAGGATCCGTTATGATTCTGACGAAGCAATATTGATCTCAATTCCTTTTTCCTGGCATAGATAGAACCAACAGATTATTAACCTTATATCAATTTACAACTCCTTTCTCCGAAAATAGCGCTGCCGATTCTGACAATCGTACTTCCTTCTTCAATAGCTATTTTATAATCGCCTGACATGCCCATTGAGATTTCTTTAAAATAATCAGCCTGGCTAAAGTACGTTTGTTTTAAATGCTCAAATATCTTTTTCAGATGTTTGAACTCGTTTCGAATTACTGATTCATCATTGGTAAAAGTTGCCATTCCCATTACTCCGCAAATCCTAATATTTTTCATTTTCTTATAATCATCAGAATTAAAAAGATCATCTGCTTCAGAAATATCCAAACCGAATTTGGTTTCCTCAATAGCGATATGAAATTGAAGCAGGCAGTCGATTGTCCGGTTATTGTTATTTGCATGTTTATTTATTTCCTTCAATAACTTAAACCTGTCAACGCTTTCGATCATATCTACAAAGGGAGCTATGAATTTAACCTTATTTGTTTGCAGATGCCCAATGAAATGCCATTGGATATTTTCCGGCAGTTCGGGATGTTTTTTAATTAATTCCTGTGCTTTGTTTTCGCCAAAAACTCTATGCCCGGAATTATATGCTTCAAGAATATCTTCAACGGGCTTTGTTTTGGATACGGCTACCAGCATAACATTGCCAGGTAGTTCCTTTTCTAATTTATCGAGATTATCTTTTATATTCATACTGAATTGAAGATTTTAGCAAAATTAAAAAAATATCAATAAAAAAAGTTTGCCAGAAGAATATATTTTGTACTTTTGCACCCTCAAAAAGGGAGAGGTGGGAGAGTGGCTTAATCCAGCAGTTTGCTAAACTGCCGTACCTGTAAAGGGTACCGGGGGTTCGAATCCCCCTCTCTCCGCCAAAGAACATGAAGTAAGAA
>JAIORT010000628.1 GCA_021107975.1 Bacteroidales bacterium
GGCTAAAAATAAATTTGAGGTGCTAGGAGAAATTTTTCTTTGTACATTAGCAAGAAAAATAAAGTTATGGAACAGAATAAAACATTATTAAATTTGATAGCTCCAAAAGAAATAGCAAAAAATTTTGAGTTAATAGACATAAAAGAAAAATCAAGGTTAATAGAATTGATATTTGAAGAACAGCGGGATAAAATTCCCCATGAGTTATCGGGCAAGGAAGCAGTATTAGACGGTTTTTGCAATCAGCTATCATTACAGGCCTTTCCGCTAAAAGGCAAAAGAATCTATTTAATTATCAAACGTCGTCGTTGGAAAGAGCCGGGCAATCCGTCAGGTAAGCATTACAGCAATCATTATGATTTACATTACAAAGGTATGCAAACAACAAAAGAGTTTGGCGATTTTTTAAAAGGAGACCTTTGATAGTTTTCCGGCACATACCAAAACATTAGAGCATGCATTAAAGATAGAAAAAGGTCAGTCGCTGCGATGGTATCGTGAGGCATTAAGCGTTTTTGCCAAAAAAGGTTCTGCTCTTGTTCACCAACACGATAAAATAATAAAATCAACCAAGGGCGAAAAGCAAATAAAAGTACCTATATTAAATCCTGAACATATAGGCGAACAAATGAGTATAGATGAGAAACATATAGGGGAAGAATGGTATACGATAATCAGCAATAAGGCAACGGGAAAGATTATGCTTATGGCTTCTACAAAAAGACAAGATGAGCTAAAGAGTGTAAGTGTTCCATTAATGGATGAATTCAGAAAAAAAGTAAAAGTAGCAACAAGAGATTTATCGCCAGTCTATGCTTTGTATTGCAGGGAAGTTTTTCCTAATGCTATGCAGGTAGCAGATAAATTTCATATTATTCGTTATGCGATAGAGGCTATGCAGACAGTAAGGATACGCTACCGACAAAAAGAACTTGAAAAGCGAAGAAAGGCTTATCAACAGTTTAAACAAGAACAGCAGCAGAGAAAGGAGCAATATCAAGGCAATGGAAATAAATTTAAGCCTAAAAAGTTTAGATACAAAGAAAAACGTTATGTCAATGGCGATACAACCTTAGAATTGTTAGCAAAAAGCCTGTATTTACTATTTAAATATCCAAACCAATGGATACAAAGCCAACGGGAAAGAGCTAAAATATTATTTTCATTATATCCTGAAATAAAAACAGCTTACCAGTTATGCTGCATGTTTCGGCAATGGTACTCAAATAAAAATATCAACCAGCATGAATTGGTTATAGATAAAAGGCTACATGATTGGTATGAAAGGGTCGAAGATGAAGCCATAGAAGAAATACTAAACTTCAAGTCATTAGTAGAAAGAAACCAGCAATATATTACCAACTACTTTATAAATGGGCATACAAATGCAATTGCTGAAAATATTAATGGAAAAATCAATAAATTTATTTCATCCAATCAAGGTACAAGACATAGAGATTTTTTCTTCTTTAGACTAAATAATTATTTCTCCTAGCACCTCAAATTTATTTTTAGCC
>JAIORT010000234.1 GCA_021107975.1 Bacteroidales bacterium
AAAACAAGCATTTGACAAGTTGGGGCTGGACGATATATTTTTAGGTACAGGAATGTCCGCCAATGAATCTGGCATTGCACAAATGTTATTAACAGCCAAGTTGGTACATCCATCCAGTGAGTTGGAGACAGAGAGGTGGATATGCGAGAACTCCGGTATTGATGAACTTTATAATTTAAACGATAACCACCCTGTTACTCGCTATCGCCTATACAAAGCGGCAACGCATTTGTACAAGCACAAAAACGGGATAGAAAAACTGCTGTATTCAGCCACCACCAACCTGTTTGCCCAAAAGAGCAAGATAGTGATCTATGACCTGACCAATATGTATTTTGAAGGACAGATGCATGGCAGCAAAAAAGCGAAATTTGGACGTTCAAAGCAAAAAAGAAACGACAGGCGCTTAATTGGTCTGGCCTTGGCCATAGACAGTTTGGGTTTTGTAAGGTACAGCAAGATATACAAAGGGAATGTAAGTGAACCTGAAACCTTTAAGGCTATGTTGGACGATGTGGCAACACAACTGTACACCAAAGGGGAAAAACCTGTTGTAGTAATGGATGCGGGAATAGCCACAGAAGACAACCTGGAAATTGTAAAACAAAGGGGATACAATTACGTTTGTGTCAGCAGGACAAGCCCCAAAGAATACACAAAGTTGACCGACAAGGCCACCCTGCTGTCTGACAACAGGAACAATACTATAGAAGTTACCAAAGTATCAGTAGAACAAAAGGGTGATACGTTCTTGCACATAAAAAGCCATCAAAAACAATTGAAGGAACAATCTATTGATGATAAGCTGACAGGGAGGTTCACAGACAGCATGGAATACCTGAAAGAAGGTTTGTCCGTGCCTCGCAGGTTAAAAAAAATCATCCCTGTGCACGAAAAAGTCGGACGGATAAAAAAGCAATTTTCCAAAGTTGCAAAACACTATAACATCACATATACCGAAGATACGGAAAAAGGTGTTGTCACCGATATTGGATGGAAGCTGCAACAGGACCGGCAACGCCCCAAGGGAGAATACTTTTTAAGGTATTCAAAAGAAAACCTTACCGAACGGCAGATATGGGACACCTATAATATGACCAGGGACGTGGAGGCAACTTTCAGGTGCCTGAAATCCGATTTGGACATCAGGCCTATATTCCACCAAAAAGACACTTACATAGAGCCACATATCTGGCTCGGTATCCTCGCATACCAAGTGGTCAATTACATTAGGCTGGAACTGGCCGGGCATGGGATAATATACAGTTGGTCCACTATTGTTGAAAAGATGCAGGCACAACAATGCTCCATGCAAAGCGTGAACAAAAAAGAAGGTATAATATACACCAAACTGTGCACAAGGCCCAATGAGGACATGAAGGCAATTTATGAAGCACTCGGATATAAGAACAGGCCATTTGTGCGCAAATCAAAAGTGGTGACCCAACTGCAAAATTGAAATCGTTAAAGACTGTTAGCCATAGTTTTGCAAATTACTATTTTCAAGTTGGGTTAA
>JAIORT010000094.1 GCA_021107975.1 Bacteroidales bacterium
TATTAGACACCGATATTCGCAGAAAATCGCTGAATGAAATTAAATAAATAATCAGAATAAATCAGTGTTAATCAGCGTCTAATAAAGGATAATCAGAACAAATCAGTGTTAATCAGCGTCTAATAAAGGATAATCAATATACCCCTTCCCGCCACCATAATAAAATGTGTCCTCATCCCATGGATTCAGCGGAGCACCGGTTGCAAAACGTTCCACTAAGTCAGGATTGGAAATGAAAAGTTTGCCGAAAGCTACAAGGTCGGCATGTCCGTCTTCAATTATTTTATTCCCACTTTTAAAATCATACCCGCAGTTAGTTATCAATGTTCCTTTGTAAAATTTTCTGAAATGCGGGGTAATTACTTTCAGATACCTGGAGTATTCTTTTTCCGGCTCTAATAAAACTAAAGGTTCAAGTAAATGCAGGTAAGCAATCTGAAAATGACTTAGTTGGGTAATGATACTTTCATATAATTTAACCGGATTTGAATCTATCATATCTTTATAAATCCCGCTTGGTGATAACCTCACTCCCACCCTTTCAGAGCCGATTGTTTTACTTATGGCTTGTGTAACTTCCATTAACAGTCTTGAGCGATTCCTGATGCTTCCACCATAATTATCAGTTCTTATATTAGAACCATCATGCAAAAACTGGTCGAGTAAATAGCCATTAGCACCATGAATTTCAACCCCATCAAAACCTGCTTCAATTGCGTTTTCAGAGGCGTTTTTAAAATCGTTAATTATTCCGGGTATTTCATCGGTATTTAATGCACGAGGCGTAACAAAAGGTTTTTTCCCTTTGGGTGTATTGGCATATCCCTCAGCTTTTTTTGCTGATGCAGAAACAGGTAGTCTTCCATCCGGCTGAATAAAAGGATGAGAAATTCTCCCAACATGCCACAATTGTAAAAATATCAGTCCGTTTTTATTGTGAACCGCTTTTGTAATGGGTTTCCATGCATTAACCTGCTCCTGAGTATAAATTCCCGGACTGTTCATATAACCGATAGCCTGGGGAGAAACAGCGGCAGCTTCTGCAATTATCAAACCTGCTGAAGCTCGTTGCTCATAGTATATTCGCATAATATCAGTCGGAACATGTTTTTCTGTGCATCTCCTGCGTGTTAGCGGAGCCATTATAACACGGTTTCTCAGTTTATACTTTCCCAAAGTTACGGGTGATAATAATACCGGTTTCTTCTGCTTTTCTGAAAACATCACTAATAAAATTTAAACAGTCTCTAAAACATATTTTAATCTTGCAAAGCAAAGATAATAATCTCTACATTACGCAAAATAAGTTATTGAAGTTTGTTGAGATTAATAGAATAACGATAAAAAAATAATTTGTGTAAATTCGTGTAATTCGTGTCAAATAGAAGTCTGTATGGATTTCTAATTTCCTGTTCAGCAATTTATTTTGTACTTTTGTTTACTCTTAAAATATTACTATTTATGTCAGAAAATAAGTTAAAGATAATAAAACAAGACCCCTGGCTTGAAC
>JAIORT010000429.1 GCA_021107975.1 Bacteroidales bacterium
AAAATGGGACGAATACTTTCACAACTGAAATTACAAATATTTCACAACATGGTTTTTGGATATATTTCTCAGGAAAAGAATATTTTGTAGCTTTTTCGGATTTTCCATGGTTTAAAGATTGTACTTTATCAACCTTGTTTAATTTCGATGCAGATAAATTCGGGAACTTTCATTGGAATGACCTGGATGTTGATTTGAATATCGAAATATTAGAAAACCCTGAAAAATATCCGTTAATAGCAAATCATTAGCAGAAGCATTTTTCCTAAAATGCACTAAACCCTGTAATATCATGCCCTGTAATCAGCAAATGAATATCATGTGTGCCCTCGTAAGTGATAACCGATTCGAGATTCATTATATGGCGCATAATCGGAAAATCATCTGTAATTCCCATTGCTCCCAGTATCTGCCGCGATTCTCTTGCCACATCCAACGCCATTTTAACATTATTCCGTTTTACCATTGATATTTGGGCTGGTGTGGCTTTACCCTCATTTTTTAAAACTCCCATACGCCAGGCTAATAATTGTGCTTTAGTGATTTCGGTCAGCATTTCAGCAAGTTTCTTTTGTGTTAGCTGGAACGATGCTATTGGTTTATGAAACTGTTTGCGCTCAAGTGCATAATTAAGAGCCGTATTATAACAATCCATTGCAGCACCAACTGCTCCCCATGCAATTCCATACCTTGCTGAATTCAGGCAATTCAAAGGTCCTTTTAATCCTTTAACATTAGGCAGGAGGTTTTCTTTGGGGACTTTTACATTGTCAAAAACTAACTCGCCCGTTACAGAAGTTCTTAACGACCACTTACCGAAAATTTCAGGTGCAGTAAATCCCTCCATGCCCTTTTCCACGATTATACCTCTTATAACACCCTGCTCATCTTTTGCCCATACTACTGCTATATCAGCTATTGTTGAATTTGTGATCCACATTTTAGAACCATTCAATAAATAATAATCTCCTTTATCGGTAAACTTAGTTTCCATACTTCCAGGGTCTGAACCATGATTGGGTTCTGTTAAACCAAACGCTCCAATGATCTCACCTTTTGCCAGAGGCGGCAGGTATTTCTTTCGTTGTTCTTCCGAACCAAATTCATATATCGGAAACATTACCAGCGATGTTTGAACTGAAGCAGCCGAACGAATCCCCGAATCTCCCCTTTCCAACTCTGTCATGATAACACCATAAGAGATATGATCCATGCCTGCGCCGCCATATTCAACAGGAATAAAAGGACCGAAAACTCCAAGCTCTCCAAGCTCTCTGATCAGATAAACAGGAAATTCATGTTTTTGGGCAGCTTGTTCAATAATAGGCATAACAGATTTATTAACCCAGTCGCGGATAGAACTGCGGATGATTTTGTGCTCGTCGGTTAGCAAATCGTCAACGCTGAAATAATCAACTGATTTGTATGGATACATTTAAAGACTCTTAATTAAAAAGGGGGCAAAGATAAATAAAAAGACGCCAATAATTAATGTCATATAGAATCGGTA
>JAIORT010000403.1 GCA_021107975.1 Bacteroidales bacterium
CGGAAGTTGTTTATTTGAATGAAGGTATATTTGATGTTGAACTTACTGCAAACATAAGCACAATTGCCATTAATACTAAAACAGAAGAAGATTATATCACTGTACTTCCTGCAGTAAAAGTGAATGAAAATGTAATCTATGGTGAAGTTGAAATATTTCCAAATCCGAGTTCAGGCAGCCTGACCATACATCTACAAAACCAGAACGAATGCCAAATTAAAGTCATCGATCTGTTAGGCAATACTATCTATGACCAAATCTATATACAACATAATAGAAAAATCAGCCTTGACCTTTCAGAAAATCCGGAAGGATTGTATTTTTTGAAGATCAAATCCAATAATGTTAATTTTATCGAGAAAATAGTGCTTAAAAAATAGTCCGACTCATGAAAAAAAATAAATTGTTTTATACTTTTATCTTTAGCCTTTTGTCCTTTTCCGTTACCACTGGGCAATATTTTGAAAAAGAAACCATCGGTTATACCTTTTACGATTTACAATCCATCGGCAGTACTCAAAACCGACTTCATGTTTTTGAAGATGGAACTATTGGTGCTGTGTGGACCATGGGATTTGATTTTGAGAATTATTTTATGTATGACAGAGGGACTGGGTATAATTATTATGACGGATCGTTCTGGCAGGAACTTCCGACTGAAAGAATTGAAGAGTTAAGAACAGGTTGGCCATGTTATGCTCCCTGGGGGCAAAATGGTGAAATTGTTGTTTCTCATATTGTTGATCCGGGAAACATAGACGGGTTAATGTTAAGTTACCGATCACAAAAAGGAGAAGGAATCTGGAGTCATTCAATTCTGGAACATAACCTGCCGGGTTACCCTGCCGGATTGCCATATCCAAGAATGATTACGAACGGTTCAAATAATGAAATAATTCATATTTTAACTGGTACTGTGCCGGGTTATCCTCCTCAAGGTCAAAATCATCCATTATTATATTATCGCTCTTTAACTTATGGACAAACATGGGATATAGAACAATACATCTTTCCCGAACTGGATGATACATATTATCTGAATATACCCTTGGATTGTTATGCATGGGCGAAACCTAAAGGAAATACAATAGCATTTATTGTGGGAAACAAAGAAATGGACCTGGTTTTAATGAAGTCAACAAATAACGGTGATACATGGCAAAAAACAATCGTATGGGAACATCCTTACCCATTCTTATGTGACACAACAGTTGCAGATACTTTTTTTTGCAATAATGGCTCCATGTCCGTTGTAATGGACAATAACAATAAAGTTCATATCGCTTTTGGCATAGACAGGTGGAAACCGGATGAAAACCAGAATATCGATACACTGCTTGCTGATGGCATAGCTTACTGGAATGAGGATATGCCTGTTTTTACGAATAGCCTGAATGCACTTCATCCGGATACATTAATGGTTACCGGCAATCTCATTGGCTGGATGCAGGATATTGATAACAACGGTGTTATTTCTTTACTGGATGATATTGTTTATTACAGATCGCA
>JAIORT010000957.1 GCA_021107975.1 Bacteroidales bacterium
TTGTAATAGCTTCCGCCACGCATAATGACGAAATAATAACTGCCGTTGTCGTAAATGTCGTTGGTTAACTGCCATACATTTCCCACCATGTCGGCAACACCAAAAGGACTTACTCCATCCGGGAATTTATTTACAGAAGTTAATTCATTACGCCCGACATTACATTTTGTTGAATCCATTTCATTGCCCCAGGGATATAATCTGTCATCAGTACCCTGTGCTGCATATTGCCACTCTGCCTCGGTTGGAAGACGTTTGCCTGCCCATGTTGCATAAGCTTGTGCATCTTCGTAACTTACATAAACAACCGGGTAATTTTTCTTTCCTTTAGGATATTTTCCGTCTGTCCAGTGTTTTAAAAAGTTACCGGTGTCTTTCGGCATGTAACCCGTTGATTCAATAAAATCATAAAACTGGTTATTGGTTACAGGGTATTTATCTAAGTAGAACTTCCTTATATTTTGTTTTTTTAAACTGTCATATTCAGGATAAGGAATGAAATTCCATCCCATATCAATTTTGAAATTAAAATTTCCACCTGGTATTTCCACCATTCCATCGGGTGGTTTCTCAGCAGGTTCCGTCCGATTGACCTTACTGATCAATCTCGGTGTTCCCGGTTTTATAAAAACCACTCTCTCATCTGATAATTCATTTTCTTTAAAAAGCTGAACAACGAATTTGCCTTCATGTCTTCCGAATAAATCATACAGTTTTAGATTTAACGGAAATTTATTGAATTCAAAATATAGTGCCTCATAAGAAGGATTTCCAGCCCAGATAATTATTTTATCGCCGGATGTAGCATCAATGAACAAGGAATCAATCACAAGTTTTACATCCAAAAGTATAGGAAATTCAGCCACACAATCAACATTTCCTTCACTTCTCGTTCCGAGAAATGATTTGTCGAATGCTTTTGTTGTAACAGGAATGTAAGCTATTCCTCTGATAGTATCGGGAGTTAATTCCATGTGATGCCAAAGGCTTATGTAATGGGTGTTAGAATCAGGATTAATCTCAAACAAAGGAGCTGAATGCCCTTCGGCAATAAGACTGTAAACAGTGTAAAGAGTTTTATTTTTTGCCAGAAATTTATTTACCCAAATACTGTCTTTTAAAGTTGGAATCAGAGGCGTCCATTTATAACTGTTAAAAGCTTCTGTGTTTTCTCTGAGGATTTTAGTTGTTTTTCCGAGATATTTTAATTCTTCCTCCATCCATTCAGGTCTGCCTGGTGCAAAGGTATTTAGCTCTGTACCGTATCCGTTAAAAAAAGAAATGGCAACTTCCCTGTGAATTCTTCCCTGGCTTAACTGGCAAACGCGGAAAATAGCAAAATCAGGTTTTATCAGTTTATTTAGATTTAATGGAGGCGGCATATAAATAGCATCGTGAACCCTGCCGGAGATGATGCCGGGCATATCTTTTGTTACAGCCATACCTTCCGAATACATGATAACGCCCGGTTTTATGCTATCAGCGGCACGCTGAAGCTCAATGCTTGA
>JAIORT010000244.1 GCA_021107975.1 Bacteroidales bacterium
AGACAATTGAACGGTCTCAGGTGTTCTTTCTATTTCCGGAGCACTGCCCGGGTTAATAAATTGGAGGGACAATCCACCGGGATAACCATAAGAATCATCTGCGTTAAATCCATAAGTATAAAGACCAAACGGCGCAGTCTCATTATCCGCAGTATGTGAACCTATTATAATTTCAGTACCTAAGCCGGAAAAATCTGACGTTCCGATTTGAACAAAAAGAGTTGGGTCTAATAAAGTACCATCTAAATATTGGTTGTTAACTCCTATTGTATTTAATGTAATATTAGAATAATTCAAAATAAATCCGGAACTCGGAGTTGCGAAAGTATAGTTAGATAAAAACTGATCATACGGAGGAATTATCATCATAAAAGGATCCCCATTATTTTCCGGATCCCACTCATTACTCATAGAATATTGAACAAGCAAAGCAGGTTGAGTAGTTACAATTAACTTTGGTTCTTCAAAAATATCCTCATATAAATCGCCAAAATTTAAAGTTGCGACAATGACTCCATCAACTGATAAATCTGTATTATCCTGGGAGGCGAGTATCCGAAACAAATCACCGTTTTGACGAAATTCTAACGGGTATGTGATAAATGATGTACCCCAGGTAGATATGGATGGTATTTGTTCAACAATAAAATCACAATATCCAACATTTGCATCCCAGGGGATATCTGCACATTTATTTCCTCCAAAAACAGCAACCGGTAAAGTTGATTGAATAATTGTTCCTGTTAAATCATTTCCTGCAGTTGTAGTACCTTGCACCTGATATGCTTCGCCTTGATTTAAAGTAACCTCAATGACATCACCGGGCGAATAGCCGGAAGATGTGTTATCCGATACTGTAATAGTTATTATATTGTAATCATAAGGACTTACAACAGCAAACTGTGATTTACCCCAGAAACCTCTTGATGTTTTTGGATATGACATTATTAAATAATTTGTTGAAAGTATATCAACCGGTAAAGCCAAATATGCATCACTTGTATATTGATATAAATTTAGTCCATATACGGTAACTTCTTCATCACTTGTAACATGAATTCCTAAATTTTGAATAGTCTCACTACCAGTTAACATGCAGGAAACAGGAAGAGTGATTCTTATAATATCACCTGGTGTTGAAATAAATGATTCAACAAAACTTACACCGGGAATTTCTATTGTGCCATTAGCAATCTCATCGCTGGTTATATCTAAATATAAATTAGGATACGATTCATGGTTTTCAGGCATACATAGCCAGAAATCAGTTCCTTTATTATCCAAATAAGTCTTACTATCCTTAAAATCAAAATTATTCGTCCAATTGTCAGGTTGTACAAGGTTACTTTGAACAATCTTTGGAAATAGAGTAGTTTTTAATTCTTGAATTTCAGACTTAGACAAATTAGTATGAGAATTGTCTTTACAATTACATGTTGCATTTTGAGTAATTGTTTCATTTTGTGAAAAGCCGTTGAAAGAAAAACAAAAAATTGCAGAAAGAAC
>JAIORT010000809.1 GCA_021107975.1 Bacteroidales bacterium
CTGCCAGCACACCAGCAGTAGGATGGCGAGGCAGGTAGTAGCTTTTGTTTATATTAAAAACCCCACCTGCAGCAGGCTGCCTTCCACCTGCGAACAAACCAGCGGTTGTTTATTTTAGCTCAAAATCTTCAATATTTTCAAAAAACATCGGGAGATTTTTTTCTATGATAATGATAAGAAAGATATCCGGTTTTTCATTTTCAACAATTGCCATATTTAATTGATATTTCCAGACATCCCATATAAAAAGTGTCTGTCCGAAGGTTTCAGCAAATCTGCGAATCAAAGCATTTGTAAATGAATCCCGTATGATCATTGCTTTTGGCTGTTTGCTATCAGGGATATGCCATACAATTTCATATTCACTTTTATAATAGAACTCTTCAGGAATGGGATAGTTTTTCTTAATCCCACGAATTGCCCTTCTTTTAAAACGAGGATGAATCACAACATCAATATCGGGATATTCTGAAACCATATTTAACATTCTGGCAAGTCCCTTCCCCTCTACGGTATCATATTCTATCGAATAGTCATTTAAAGTCAGTGTTTGTATATCCGGAAAGTCCTTTTTGATGGTTTTCATAATCTCCTCATAAGCCATAAAAGCACCGAGCATATTCCAGTGAGGATCGGTTTTATAATACAAAAGATGATCTTTCTTTTTTTTGAAAATTATATCTTTGACGTCAATCAAGTTGAAGGTAGAACTTTCCTCAAGGTAATCCTTCAGTTGATCATACTTGGAAGTCCCGTGAACCCGATATACAAAGCCCGGGATATATTCTTCATAAATACTGGCTTTATTGGGGGCCACAGCCATATAAAATTTAATCCCCCTGTCGTTATACCACTTTTGCCTGTACTCAAGTGCTGTAGCCATCTTTTTAAGGTCTTTTTTCGAAAATAATTCTTTGCTCCTGTAATCTTCAAGGTATTCTGTGGCATGGAATAACCAGCCTTCTTTTCCTTCGGCTACCTTTTTAAAAGGGGAAATTCCCAGGATATTGAATTTATAACTGGAATTTAAAAGGATTAGGTCATTTCTGTAATGGAAATGATCGTTAAAATAAGCATCATATTCTTTTGGAAAATAGTCCAGACTTGTAATATCCACATCAGGTTTTTCAGCCAGCTTTCGGTTTTCTGTTGCGAGGTTGGGCGTTGACAAATTAAGCACATTATCAAAAAACGGCATATAAATCACAAGTAAAAAAGCAAAGCTTAAAACCAATGATTTGATGTGTATATTTTTAAATCTTCTCATTTTAAAATCTGTAATAGATAAAAGGATTGTAAGTGCTTGATGCCAGATAGCTCAACGACATGATGAGGATTGCTATCAATCCTGCGATTGACAAAACTGAAAATATATTGTTCAAAATCAGATTGACTACATGATTGAGGTGTGTCTGTAGTTTTTGAAATCGTTTTTGTATAAGTACAAATATAGTGGTTGAACCCAGTATTGCAATAATCAAAGCGAGATAAACCTCATTATT
>JAIORT010000436.1 GCA_021107975.1 Bacteroidales bacterium
TACTTTTATAGTGGTTGTCAAAAAACGTTCCGTTATCTGAATGCTTTTTCTACAACCACATATACCGCAATTCCATATTTCAGAACATATTTATGAAAAGCGGTAGAAACAAAATTAATTTCAGAGGATGACGATGATTTTGTAAAATCTGTTAAACGAACTTGACTCCAAGTAAAGATAATAATTGTATATTGCGTTCGTTTGATGTTATGATATCTTTGTTTTCCGGCAAGATAACACAATCTGAATGAAAATAGGATAAACTTAAAATCGTGATGATATACGGATCTTTATAATCACTTGTTAGAACGCACATAATAAGTAGCGTGAAGAATATAATCATCCCCTTATTCAATAATTAAAACGCAAAGACACAACGCGTTAACATCAATGGTTCATTTTTTACTTGACAGAAGGAAGAGAGGATGTCTCTAAAATTTACCCGGTGAGCTCCACTCTATCTATGAACTGGAATCAAATGATTCAACACGACAAAAAGAGAATAGTATGCATGGGTATTATCAACGCTTGATGGTAAGAAGGATTATTTGGCAGGTGTATCATTTTTTCCTTGTCTCACTCGTTTTCTGGCTGCTGTTTGCCGGAGGATTAGGCACGACATCCTCCTGGTTCGGTCAATCCTGGATTCCTGGCGACCTCACGAGAAGAATATTCGTGTTCCTCACCTCCTTCATCCTGTTTCTTCGGTGGGGCCTGACAAATTTTTATTTACTGAAACGGACAATGCCCTGGAATGAGATTATCGTCGTGTGTATTGAGCTTTCTCTTATCCACACTGCGTATGCTATTTTGGGCGGCCAGGGTGCGAAACCTGTTGGAATAGTAGAGTTCCTCGGGGTGGGGTTATTTGTGATCGGGTCTTATCTCAACACAGGTTCAGAAATCATACGTTCCCAGTGGAAAAAAGACCCCAAAAATACAGGAAAGATTTATGACCAGGGTCTGTTTAAGTATTCCATGCATATCAACTATTTTGGAGATGCTGTCTGGTCGACGGGGATGGCACTGATCGCCGGAAGCATCTGGATCTTTCTTGTCCCGTTCTATATGAGTTGCGGATTTATTTTCCTGCATATTCCCCGGCTGGATAAACACCTGAAAGAACGATATGGTCATCAGTATGACGAATATGCGGGAAAAACCAAGAAATTTATCCCCTTTATCTATTGAATGGAAGAATATTGTACAGCATGAATCACGAGCAGTGAGGTCAGGAAAGCCTCACTTTGCCGTGATAGAAGGCGAAGTTCTAACAATCACGCTGCACCAGACCCAAACCCGCGTGGCACAGTTACGTTAGGTGCTTCCGGTCAAGGTTTGGTGGTGGTGTCAGCGTGGTTGCCCGCTCATAAAGACGGGTTTGGGCTGGTGAGCGTGGGCGTTAGGAGCAATAGCTTTGCTAAATTCTTTCTATGGCGGTTTTCTAGCCCTCCATGGCACGAAAAAGCTTTGAATAGTCAGAATGTAGGAGGATCTTATGA
>JAIORT010000418.1 GCA_021107975.1 Bacteroidales bacterium
ATGAAACAAAATATTCAACCCTGTTTTGTGGAAAGAACTGTTTAAATTCACCATAGAGCTGTGCAGCAAGTGTTTTATTATGGCTTAAAACTAAAGCAGGGCGTTCAATTTGCTGAATTACATTCGCAATAGTAAAAGTCTTTCCCGAGCCTGTTACACCAAGCAATACCTGATGTTCATCACCTCTCTTGATTCCTTCAACCAATTGCTTTATTGCTTCAGGTTGATCGCCGGTTGGTTTATATTCGGATGTTATCCTGAAGTTCATGCTGCTGTAAAGTTAACAGGTAATTTTAATAACTTATTACATATCACAATTCCACCAACTTGCCATACGTTTCCGGTCTTCTGTCTCTGAAAAACTGCCAGGTTGACCTTACTTCGTCAATCATATCCAGATCGAACTCAGCCACAAGCAATTCATCTTTATCTTCAGACGCTTCGGCGAAGATATGTCCTTTTGGGTCAACAAAATATGAAGTGCCATAAAATTTTCCAAGGTCCCACGGTTTTTCGACCCCAACCCTATTGATACATCCCATGAAGTAACCATTGGCAACAGCATGTGCCGGCTGCTCCAATTTCCATAAATATTGCGATAATCCTGCAACTGTTGCTGACGGATTAAAAACGATCTCAGCCCCGTTTAATCCAAGAATCCTTGCGCCATCGGGGAAATGCCGGTCGTAGCAAATATAAACACCTATTTTCCCGTATTTAGTTTCAAAAACGGGATAACCAAAATTTCCGGGTCTGAAAAAAAATTTTTCCCAAAAACCTGCTACTTGTGGCAGGTGATTTTTCCTGTATTTTCCAAGATACTTACCTCCTGCATCTATAACAGCAGCAGTATTATACAGGAAGCCTGGCATTTCTTTCTCATAAACCGGAACAACAATAGCCATATCATACTTTCTGGCATATTCCTGCATTCTTTCAACTGTGGGTCCGGGAACAGGTTCTGCTGATTTATACCACTCCTTATCCTGTCCCGGACAAAAATATGGGGTATTAAAAATTTCCTGCAGGCAAAGTATCTGCACTCCCTGATTTCCCGCATCCTCAATAAACGGGATGTGTTTTTGGAACATTGCTTCTTTGATTTCATCAATAGTTCCTTCGCCCTCTGTAAGGGCAAGGCTCATTTGTATTAATCCTGATTTTATGATTCGTGGCATAGTTTATTATTTATGAATTTGATATCAAATTTAAACGAAAATATTATAATAGTTTTGATAAAATTACTAACCATATTAAAAATATTGCATCAGTTTCGGATGAAGATAAACGGATGGATTGGAAAGCTGCATTGGAAATAAAAAAAAGCTTGGACAGAAACATTAAAAACATTGATGTAAAATGCAAGTTATAATTTATAAAATGGGAAATTACCAAATTCTTTTAATATCTGTATTCTTAATATATTTCTCAAATATTTTATCTTTAAAGTAATTTCATCTCATATATTCCTTAAAATCTTCCAAAGGTTCATCAAAATCG
>JAIORT010000582.1 GCA_021107975.1 Bacteroidales bacterium
TTATTGGCAATATCTTCTTGTTTAAACTGTGTTGCAACCTGAATCAGCTTTTGAAGCATCGCAAGGTTCTGCTGTTTTTCAAAATCATAAGTTTTGGCACGATTGCCGGTAAACGCAAAGTAATAATCCAACTGCTCATCGAATATTTCTATCATTCGCCTGAATATTTCATTTGCTTTTTCGGTTTCCCCAATTTTGTAATACCCTTCAGCTATCGGCAAAATAAAATAATTATATGGAATACTCTCATCCGGCATAATTTCCAGGCAGCGGTCCATAACTATTTTCGCAGAATCCATTTTACCTTCTGATATTAAAGCATTCGACAGGCGGTAAAAATTATTCCGCATGTTCATGGTCATCCGCATATTGGTTTCGTCAAGATAAACATCAGGGTCACCCATATTGCCATACCGGAACTTGTTCATCAGGTTATCGTACATAGCATCAGTGTTTACCCTGCCTGTCTGCCCGTCTGTGGTAGTTGTTTTTACGGGTATAAGCCGATAGGTCAATCCTTCTATCTGAAAATAGTCTTCCAGTCCGATATAAGCATCGCTTCCTGTGGTGATTGCAAAGTAAACCGGACGTTCCCAGTTGTTAGTTGCCAGCAGGTCGAGTACCATAAGATGATTTTTACCGATACCACTCCTGTTTAATTTCCATTTTATTTCGTCAACAATCTCTCCTGCCAGTTCAGGAGGAACAGTACCATTTTCTACAACTTCTGCCGAATCTACCCTGATTTTGAATTTTTTCGCGGGAAAAAACGCTAAAGGACCAATACGGGTTTGCATACTAAGCTTATCCGGTTCTTTAATCAGGATGTCGAATAATTGCCTCAAATCCACATATCCTTTTATATTTTCGTTCTCGATGAAGTAAGTAAAATTCCTTGTTCCTTCCTTATATTGCTCCCAGGGTAATGAAAACGGAACCGGGTCGGAATCATAAGCTTTACGTTTCATTTGCTCAATGTACCATTCGGTATTTAACAGGCTTAGGTTAACCACACGCACATCCGTTCGTATTCCCTCCACTTCCTGTGCGTACCACAAGGGGAAAGTATCGTTGTCGCCATTAGTGAAAAGAATGGCATTAGAAGCGCAGGAATTAAGGTAGTTATTAGCAATGTCAAGGGCTGTATATCTATTCGAACGGTTGTGGTCATCCCATCCTTCTTTTGCCATGATCCCCGGAACAAGCATTAAAGAAATTACCGAAACCAGGATGGCAGATAACTTTTGCTCAAATTTTTTACTTAACATCTCATAAAGTGCAAACACTCCAAGCCCAATCCAGATAGCAAAAGCATAGAACGATGCAGCATAAGCATAATCTCTTTCCCTGGGTTGCGGCGAATGTTGGTTAAGATATACAACAATGGCTAAACCCGTCATAAAGAAAAGAAGCAGAACAACAATCGAATTTTTATGATCCTTTTTCAATTGGTAAAGCAAGCCGATGATACCAAGTAAAAATGGCAACAT
>JAIORT010000172.1 GCA_021107975.1 Bacteroidales bacterium
CGAAATAAACATTCGCTTTACCATATTACTCAAAAGGCATAAACGAATGTTTTATTCACTTTATTTATTTTTGGCAAAATTAATTATATTTTAGTGAATTTCTTAATAAAACAACAAACTGACAATCTATTGGTTAATAAAACCTCGCAGGTCTTGCTTTTTACAAAATATATTTTTCATCATTTTTATCAAATTGAGGTTCCGTGTCAGAAGATATTACCTGGAATAAAAAAAATGTATTGTGAAGATTTGTACTATCCTCAAGTACATGGCTAATCGCCTACGATTGTGTCAGGTTATTTTTTTCGTAAATAATCTATTTCATATATTATCTCTTTTGTAATATTACCTTTCCTATCAGTCACCATAAGTGATTTAAGTATTTGATTATCGAAATAGCTAAATAAATATTGAGATTGGAATTTAACATCATTATAGCTTGTATTTATCGTGTAGTATTTAACTGATATTAGCTTCGTGTCAGTATTATATTCAAATAAATACTTTTGTTTAGATTCTTTTCCATGTTCATAAATCTGAAAACTTTCTATTCTGTTATTATTATCGTAAGCATACTCTATATCTACTTGTTTATCCTCGCTTCTTATACTTTTATTTGTTATAAGGTTCCCTTTATATTTATAAAATACTGAGCTTTGCTTTTCTGAATTATTATTAATTATTGCATTTAACAAATCACCGTCATAAAAATATTTTATTGAATCCCTAATGATTCCATTCTTATTACAAATATTCTTTACTCTTAGTTTCCCATTAGGTTTATAGTTATATTGAATTATTTTTTTTATTTTTTTGTTTTGGCGATTTTTGCTTTTATCGTAATAAATTTCTGTAGCAGGAGCATTATTATGAGATATAATGTCAATTATTGAATATTTTTGTGTGTTAGTATTATACTTCGTTGTTATAACCAAACTATCGCTCACCCTTTTAATATCAACATATTCAATTACGTCATTCTTATTAATTACAAGCGACTTTAATTGTCCATCTACATATTTTGCTTCTTTTTCAGAACTTTTATTCGGAAGTGATAATTTTAATATTTGAAAATCTTTATCCCGAATAAAAATTAAATTATATAGTAATTTGTTTTTACACCTAGCCCTTATTTGAATATTGGAATCCAATGGAACTGATGGTATAAACACACAATCGAGAATGTTTAATAATTCATTTTCTGAACAATATGAAAATTCAGAAAAATTATCATTTTCTGTTAGGCTTTCATTAAAAATTATTTTATTATTTATATAATGTATGTTTGCAAACAAGAAAACCCCCGGAGTTGCTATAAATAAAGGAAAACTGACTTCAAGGTTGTTAAAAATCTGTGTAAATACGATTTCTTTAAATTCTTCATTAAATACATTATCATTTTCATTTTGACAATAGCATAAGTTAAAATGGTGAAATAGTAAAATAATTATCAGTAGTTTTTTCATAATACTAAATTAATATTTTTTAT
>JAIORT010000299.1 GCA_021107975.1 Bacteroidales bacterium
ATACCTATATTCCCCTCTATGAGAGGGGTGTAGGGGTGTGTTATTGTACTAATTTCATTCATATTTTTAATTTTTGCCGACTTTATAGATAAACACTAATTATTTTAAATGACTTTGAGAAAACCATTCCGCTTCAGGCAATTCAGCGTATCAGACGAAAAAAGCGCCATGAAAGTCAACACTGACGCTATTCTTCTCGGTGCATGGGTTGATACTGCCGGCGCAGAATCCATTCTCGATATAGGTACAGGGTCAGGGATTATTGCTTTAATGCTGGCACAACGATCAGGTGCGACAATTAATGCAATTGATATTGATAAAGACTCATTTGAACAGGCAAAGGATAACTTTCAAAATTCTGCATGGTCAAACAGGCTGAATGCAATTCATACATCTTTACAGGAGTATGTTAAAAACTCTTCTGAAAAGTATGACCTTATCGTAAGTAATCCTCCTTTTTTTTCAAACAGTTTAAAATCTCCATCACATTCAAAAACACTTTCAAAGCATGATGATACACTAATGCACAAAGAATTGCTCGCCGGCGTACAAAAGCTCTTAAACCCCGGAGGGAGATTTTGCGTAATACTGCCGTATTCCGAAATCAGTAGATTTAAAGAACAGGCATTAATTGAAAATTTATATTGTTTAAAGCAGTTTAATATTATCCCAAAGCGAGGCAAAAAAACTCACCGGGCTATTCTGGAATTAATTCAAATCAGAACCGGAGATTTTGCAGAATCAATACTAACCATCCGAAATACCGATAATTCCTTTACTAAAGCATACATTAATCTGACAAAGAACTTTTATTTGTATTTTTAATATTATCCTGCTTTTTGGAATTATTCTTGTAGTTTTTATATCAATTCTAATCTTAATCTAATTGAGACACGCGGGAGAATGATTAAAATGTAAGAGGCAAACAATTAACGTATTACTAAATTATAAACAGATGGAAAATATAATTACTTTAAAAATCCTCGTAACTATTTTCTCAATTTCTATTTTTTCAACTGCTAATGCTCAAAAAATATTTTCGTGCGACAGTAAATACGATGCTGATGTAAAAGTTTTTGTAGTTGAGAGTAAATATGATGCTGACCTGTCGGTTTATAAAGTTGACAGTAAATACGAGGCTGAAGGAAACAAAGGATTATGGTATTTTACAGAAAGTAAATACGATGCCCATAAAACAATCTATTTCACCGAATCAAAGTATGATGCCGATTTACTTGTCTATTTTGTTGACAGTAAATATTCAGCAGAGTGGAGAAAGCGAAGCAAGATGCATTTGTTGTTTTAAAATTTTACTACTTTCGGCTGCTATTTTACTAACATAATCAAATATTTATTTTTTATTAAAGCCTATGATAGAATTAGTCTTCGCCACAAACAATCTTCACAAACTAAAAGAGATAAGTAAGGCTGTCGGAGAAAATTTTAAAATATTTTCTCTTGATGATATTAATTGCAAAGACGAA
>JAIORT010000448.1 GCA_021107975.1 Bacteroidales bacterium
GCAAACTGACAAATTCTAATTATAGCTTACATTAAATAAAAGCATAAACATTGAAAATCGAAGAACTGCTGGCGATATTTGAGCAGGATGAAAAAACCGGACTTTTAGTCAATCATCTTGAAACACTTGTTGAAAACAGAATCCAACTCAGGGGGCTTGTGGGTTCTTCACGAGCACTGTTAACATCGGCGGTTTATAATCAACTTTCGGCAAATCATCTGATTATTCTTACTGATAAAGAATCAGCAGCTTATTTTTTCAACGACCTTGAAAGTATTTTCGAAGAGAAAAACTTTAATTTTTTTAAAAAGAAAATCCTTTTCTATCCAACGTCTTACAAACAAGCATATAACATAGAGAAGCAGGACAACACCAATATTTTACAGAGAACCGAAGTGTTGAAAAGAATTGGTTCGAGCAAAAGAAAAAGTATCATTGTTACGTATCCGGAAGCTCTGAGCGAGAAAGTCGTTAGAAAATCATACCTCAGCAAAAATACCATCAGATTGAAACGTGGTGAGCCTTCGTCGATAGATACAATTGCCGACATGCTTATTGACAATGATTTTGAACGGGTTGATTTTGTTTATGAACCAGGGCAATTCTCTATACGCGGGGGCATAATCGATGTATTTTCATTTACCAACGATTATCCGTATCGTATCGAATTTTTCGGCGATGAGGTTGAATCCATCCGTTCATTCAATCCGGTTGACCAGCTTTCCGTTGTCAAGCTCGATCATATAACCATTGTTCCGAATGTGCAGGATAGAAAGATAATCGAAAAACGTGAATCATTTCTTTCATTTATCCCCGACTCTACAATTATCTGGATTGATGATGTAAAATTTACTATTGATAAGATAAACTTTGAATTTGATAAGGCAAAAGAAACTTATGCAAATCTTGAACCGGATCATCTCACACCCGAAGAATTATTTATTTCAAGTGAAACCTTTTTAAAAAACTTAATTGATTATTCCACAATTGAATTTGGCAGGCAATTCTATTTTGATAAAGCGGAAAAACTGGAATATCACACAGAACCTCAGCCATCATTTAATAAAAACTTCGACCTGTTGATTGCCAACCTGAACAAGAATACACAAAATGGTTTTAAAAATATTATTCTGGCAGATAATCCAAACCAGCTTAAGCGGCTTTATGCTATTTTCGACGATATACAAGCCACACAAGGGATTCAGAGAAAATTTGATTTTGATACTGTCAGCATTGCCATTCATGAAGGTTTTATTAACAACGACAGGGAAATAGCATGTTATACCGATCATCAGATATTTGAACGCTATCATAAATTCCATCTTAAAGAGAAATTCAGCAACCGACAGGCAATTTCGCTCAAAGAGATGTATAACCTGCAGCCCGGCGATTATGTAACGCATATTGACCATGGTGTCGGCAAGTTCGACGGTTTGGAAAAAATATATAACAAAGGAAAGGAACAGGAAGCCATCCGGCT
>JAIORT010000264.1 GCA_021107975.1 Bacteroidales bacterium
CGCTACTAATAAAGCTCTGATACAAAAACATCAGGGCTTTTTATTTTTTATTCCCTTAATTTTCTTAACCATGCATTTTGTTTATGTTTTGTACTCCTTAAAGGACCACCGGCTTTACAAAGGCTCTTCATCAAATATCCAAAAAAGACTTTTAAGACATAATTCCGGTGGTAGCAAATCAACTGCTAATCGAAAACCTTTTGTAGTTGTACATATTGAACAATTTGAAAATAAATTTGATGCGTTAAAAAGGGAAAATTTTTTAAAAACAGTTGAGGGTGGTTCTAAACTCATTAACTTTTTGAAATCGCAAAAAATATTAAACGAGGATAACAAGTTAAATTTGCGGTAGTGGTAGCTCGGGCGTACGCCAGGTCGGACATACGTCCAGATTAGGTTCGAATCCTGTTGTACACGTCTGTGCCCCCGCTACTAAGAAAGCCCGCATGGGCTTTTTTCATTTATAACCAATTTCGTATTATCATGTATTTTATTTATATCCTCTATTCCTTGAAAGGTCAAGGTACTATGTATTACTAAATTTTTCTTTATTTAATAAATAGAATATTTTATCTTTGTATTAAAATATTAATTATGAATCCTAAAATGATATTTACTAAAAATAATCTTCTTTTATTATTATTATTAATATTAGTAGTTCCGGCAAATGGTCAAAACTCTTGGATTAAATGGATCAGTTCTCCAAAAGATGAAATCCCCTGGGATATTTATAAATTAAATAGTAACAATCAGTATTTATTTTCAATAACAAAAGGTACTATCTCTACAAACCCAGGTTATTACGATATTTATTTTAATTATAATAAAATAATATATTTAACTGATTATGAATTCAATTTTCTTGACAGCCTTATTGTTGACAATATTGAAGGTTATTTAATAACTCCCGGAAAAGTAATTATTACTAATGCTGATGAAATTTTAATGTGGGGAACAGCCCTGGATACAAACACGTATGATGAGCAATTATACTTACTGTGGTTAGACTATAATCTAAATATATTGAAAGACAGTCTTTATGGCTTGCCTGACAGGGATGATGCTATGGCTGGTTTCACAGTTACACATAATAACAATATTGTTTTTTTTCGTTCATATCCCATATCAAAACAAGAAAAATATGATTCAGTCAAATATGTTTTATGGGAATTTGATATTCAGGGCAATGAAATAAATTATAATACAGATACAATACATTCTGTGATTTTTTTTGGAATTGAGGATATGACAGGAATTGGCAAATACCAGGTAACTTCCGTTAATAAAATTATTTACTTTAATTATAACCTGGAATATGATACTGCTTTAACATGGCAGGTTGAAAAATTTACCGGTTATTATACAAAAAAAATTAACGACTCTGAGTATTTTATTATTGGGTCTATAGATAACATGATGCCACCATATATACATGAAAATTTTGATATGGCGTTTTTAGTTATTGATGAAAATGCAAACA
>JAIORT010000255.1 GCA_021107975.1 Bacteroidales bacterium
GTATATTTGCAGCATCTATGGAACAATCACGTTTATACCGAAGCCAGGAAGACTCTGTAATTGGAGGAGTTTGCGGAGGGCTTGGAAATTTATTGAATGTTGATCCGATTTTATTCAGGATATTATTTGTGCTTGCCTGCATTTTTGGCGGGAGCGGATTAATCGTTTATATTGTCCTGTGGATTGTAATTCCTTTGGAAGAAACACCAATTATTAATACTATAAAAGAAACTGCTATGGAAAAAGAAAACAAATCCCAAAATTTTTCGGGAGAAATTAAAAATGACACTATGGAACAAAAGAAAAAGCAACAAAAAAATGATGGTAACCTTTGGGGAGGTTTGATTCTTATTACCCTTGGGGCTATTTTCCTTATCGACAGGTTTGTCCCGAGAATTGATTTTGGCGACTTGTGGCCCTTAATACTGGTAGTTGTGGGTATAATATTAATTTCAAAAAGTTACCAACGACCTAAATAGTCTCAGCAAGAAAACTACTGATATTATGAAATTACAAAAAACAATATTAAATATAAACTCTATAAAATATGAAATACAGTAAAATATTTTGGGGACTTATCCTGATTGCAATCGGGGTGCTCTTTGCTCTGCGTAATTTCGATATTTTTAGCTTTAGCTGGCATTCTATTTTCAGGCTATGGCCCCTGATTCTTGTCTTTTGGGGTATTGCAATTTTGCCGGTAAAATCAGTTATAAAACTTATATTAACTGTTATTGCGATATTTATTGCCGTTATCATTTTAGCAAGGCATCCGGGACCTTGCTTTCATTGGTTTGACTGGAGGTGGGGAGATAAATACATCGAACGGCAGGAAAATAATCAATGGAAAGAGCAACATCTGACAGAAACTTATGACTCGAGTGTATTTACTGCCAGATTAAATTTAGAAGCAGCAGCAGGAAAATTTTATATAAAAAATACCTCTTCCGAATTATTTGAATTTGACAGCGAAGGCGTTACCGGTCCCTATAAAATAACCACCAGCCAGGTGAATAATACAAAAATAATAAATGTTAAACATGAACGGTATTACATCAGACGCAGAAAAGTATCAAGCAAGACATGGCTGGCATTAAATCCTGAGCCGGTATGGAAACTGAACATTGATGTGGGGGCGGCAAGTCTTGAAATGGATTTAAGCCCGTTTAAAATAGAGAAAGTTGAGATTGATGGCGGAGCCTCAGATATCGAACTGAAACTTGGTGATAAAATTAAACGAACTAAGGTAAATATCGATGCAGGTGCTTCGGCTATAAAAATCAAGATACCTTATGAGTGCGCCTGTGAGGTGAATACAAGCACTATTCTTTCGGCAAGGGAACTTGAAGGATTTAATAAAATAAAAAAAGGGTTTTATCAAACACCAAATTTTTCCGACACGGCAAACCAGATTTTTATTGAAGTAGATGCAGCGGTATCCAGCCTGAAAGTCATCAGGTACTAAGGAAAAG
>JAIORT010000116.1 GCA_021107975.1 Bacteroidales bacterium
CATGTTTATTTCTTTCCTCATTTTCTACAACTTAACGGTTCTTTCTTTATCTAATGGCAATAATAAGTTTTTATCAGTTTTCCTCAGGCGCCTATCTGAGCACTCTATCTCCGATTATACATGCTGGAGAACGGGCTACTATAAATTATAGGAAAAGAGGGGGGCTAATCGGATAGTTGAACTATTATCCTTGATTAAGATATGTTGCACCTATTCTTTGAGCTCTCTCCCTCACCTATAAGACCGTTGCTCACTTTTAATGAGGTTTGAATTTCAAACACGATACATATAGACCTGATTATACTTATTTGCCTTTTTTTACATGATCTCTCCTGTAGGGTTTATATTTCTTCCCACTTTTGAAAACACCAAAACTTAAAATCGCTAATCGCCGGCAAGCCTTATTTCTTGCATTGTATGCAGGATAGCTTTTCTCACTGATCAAATATTCATAATAATCATTAATTGGGTTATTCCCGCCAATGGCAGCTATTACCCCTGATTTGTAAACACATTTCATCATTCTGCAGTATCGTGGATTTTTTTTACCATAGCTCCTGCCACCGCTCATTTTTTCATGTTTGATAAGACCAGAGTAACTTAAATAATGTCCTTTTCCGGAAAATCGATAGGGAGTCACAACACGGGCTACAATCTTTACCGCGTTAATAAGCCCAATACCTGGAATACTTTTTTGGTGCCTTATTTCAGGATGTTTTCGGGCAAGTCTTGCAAACTCTTTTTCATACCCCTTTTTTTCTTCCTCATAATTTTGAGTCTGCCTGTCTAAACATTCCAGAACATATTGTTCATCCCTGGAGGCCAACTTAATACCTTTTTTTTCATAGCCGCTTTTTCCACAGACTCTTAGCATGGAATAACGTTGGTTCTTTAACCGAACACCGGATTTGACCAGGTCCTCGTAACCGCTTACAATTCTACGAAGGTATATAAATTTATCAGTAGAATGGAACACTTCTTTCATGAGATCGGCTTTTAAAAGTTGTACAAGTTTTGTAGCATCAATTTTATCTGTTTTAGGCCCTTCCTGGAGAAGACTGTTCCGGTAAGGATCACAGATCAATACTTTATCCACATAATCTTTCAGTTCTGTGTATAGCCATTGCGATGTAGTAGTTTCTTCAATCGCAAGTATCTTGGTTCCCTTCAGGTTTTTTAAATAAAACTGAAGTTCAGCAATATCGGATGGCACATCAATAGCAGTGATCTTATTTGATTTCTTTGTCATACGAGCAATAGCCATATTTTTAGCTGCCCAATCTATTGCAATGTAGTGGTCATATATGATATCTTCCATACGGTCTCCTTTCTTTGTGTTAATATTTTTTCTTTAACCGCTTTAACAATTAACACGAATGAGGTTTTACCTCAAAGGAGACCATCTTTCTCATTTTATCGGATAGGCTGAAGGCTGAAGACTGTTAGGAAAAAGCGCATTTTAAAGCCATGTT
>JAIORT010000958.1 GCA_021107975.1 Bacteroidales bacterium
GTTGTGAATAGCTTTCAATTTGTATCTTTGAAATATTGAAAACAGTATAGGTGTCAGTATTTCATTTAATCACAACAATTTACGTCTGTTTTCAGAAGAAAAAAAATGACTGTTTTATTAAAAGCGGATAATATGTTTATCCGCTTTTTTAATTCTACAGCCCAAATATTTCTATGGGTAAAGAGTTTAAAACAATTCCAATTGCTGAGGCATACCGGGTTTTTCGGTTTTTTCAACACCAAAAAATAATTCCATCATTCCGAATTGTTTGTCGGTAATGGTTAATATCCCAATATGACCGGAAGGAGGAAGATTCATTTTTACTCGTCTGACATGCACCTCGGCATTTTCTCGGCTCGGACAGTGTCGTGTATAAATGGAAAACTGAAACATGCTAAAACCATCTTTAATAAGGCGCTTTCTAAACATGTTCGCATTTTTACGGTCTTTTTTTGTATCTGTTGGTAAATCAAAAAATACCATTACCCACATAACCCGGTATTGATTTAGGCGACTTAGATTACTCAATTTCAGGAAATTTAATTTTTCGTTGGCTTCCCTCAAAACAGGCGTACAGACTGGCTGTAGTCCTTTGCATCCCAATCATTAAAGGATTTGATTTTCCTTCAATAACAATATCAACAACTGGTATTTGCAGCAATTGCCTTTTTAATTCCGGGGTCAATTCCGAAACATCTACACCTGATTCCAGAATATCCAAAACCACACGATCAACATAAGGACGGTAAGGTTCCATAATATCATCTGCGAGGCAATAGGCATTGTACTTATTATGATGATGGATACCGAGGGTGGGCAACAGACCTGAAGCCACAAGCGACCTCGCTGTTATAGCGCGCAATATGGCATATCCGTAATTCAGCAAATTATTGGGTTCGGCTTCAAACCTTCCCCTTGTAAAATCTTCAATGTAATCTTCAAACACGCATCTCCAATAATATGCAGCTGCCCTTCCCTCATAATTTGAAATATCCCCCGAACTTACACTTCGTTCCCAATATTTCATGTTTTCCGTTTCAATCCCCAGACCATCCAGAATGAAACGTTGATTCCTGATTTTTGCCTTTACAGTATGCTTCCACAGATTTTTATTTAATGGTTCGGATGCTGCTATTTGTGCCTTGAACCGTTCACTCTGCACATGATTGCCATCCAGGTTCAACATTAAGCCTTGTGGCAAATGGCGTTCATCGCAACTTATTAAGGCAACATTATTATGCAAAAGTTTTGTTATCAGGTTTTGCGAAATTGTTAATTGATAGGCATCAAGTATAACAACTCCAATATCTTCAATAGGAACTGTAGCCTGTGGCTTTTCCTTATCAGCAAAATCAATAATCAGTTGCTCATCTTTGGTATGCAGATAAGCATTGTTTCCAAAATATAAGGTACGTTTTATCATGATTAAATTTTAGTCCTATCGAAACCCTACGAGGGGATTTTCAACCCTT
>JAIORT010000561.1 GCA_021107975.1 Bacteroidales bacterium
CGTTCTATTATGAACATTTGCTTTGTAATGAAAGAAGAATACAAACACCTTGAAGCTGAATTCTTCGAATTTGCCACTTTAAAAGGGATGGTGGGAATTAAAGGTCACCGTTCAGTCGGCGGTTTCAGGGCTTCCACCTATAACGCCCTTCCAAAAGAGAGTGTTGAAGCACTGATTGCTGCAATGCAGGAGTTTGAAAGGATGAAATAAAATATAAGAGTCAAGAGTCAAGAATCAAGATTAATAAATATCTTGGCTCTTGACTCTTGGTTCAAAAAAAATAAATTATAAATAAAAAATAAAAGATATGACAAAAGTATTAGTAGCTACAGTAAAGCCATTCGCACCGGCGGCTGTTGATAATATCCGTAAAATTTGTGAAGATGCGGGATATGAATTTAAACTGCTTGAAAAATACGGCGATCAATCGGATTTGATAAAAGCTGTTGAAGATGTGGATGCAATGATCATCAGAAGCGACAAAGTAACTAAAGAGGTTATTGATGCGGGTAAAAACCTAAAAATCGTAGTTCGTGCCGGCGCGGGATACGACAATGTTGATCTCGAAGCTGCATCTGCCCGTAATATCGTTGTAATGAACACACCCGGACAAAATTCTAATGCAGTTGCCGAACTGGCACTGGGTATGATGGTTTATTTGGCAAGAAATCAATTTAACGGAACTGCAGGCACGGAATTAAAAGGTAAAAAATTGGGAATTCATGCATTTGGTAATGTAGGACAATTAGTTGGCGATATTGCAAAAGGATTCGGCATGGAATTATTTGCTTTCGATCCGTTTATTCCGAACGAAGAAATTGAAAAGCACGGAGTTAAAGCATTGGGTTCTGAAAAAGAATTATACTCTACATGCCAGTATATTTCATTGCACATCCCTTCAAATGATAAAACAAAGAAATCAATAAATTTTGAGCTATTGTCAAAGATGCCTAAGGGAGCTACTCTTGTCAACACTGCCAGAAAAGAAGTGATTGATGAAGAGGGCTTGCTAAAAATGTTCAGTGAAAGAGATGACTTTAATTACATCTCCGATGTTGCACCCGATTGCAAGGAAAAAATCGAAAGTGATTTTGAAGGAAGATTTTTCTTTACACCTAAAAAAATGGGTGCCCAAACATCAGAAGCTAATATAAATGCAGGTATAGCAGCGGCAAGGCAAATAGTTAATTTCATCGAAAACGGAGATACTACCTTTAAGGTGAATTAATCAGTCGGCAGTCAACAGTGGGCAGTCAACAGTGGGCAGTCAGCAGTCAGCAATCGGCAGTCAGCAGTCGGCAGTTAGCTGGAGACTGAGGACTGACCCCGATAGCTATCGGGGGAGGACTAAATACTGACAATGCAAAAATCTAAAATCAAAAATCGTTTATAACTTATATAAAAGAATTAATAATGGAAAGTGAAACTACTAAAACGTTAACTTTTTTCAGATTTGAAGACCTGAGA
>JAIORT010000948.1 GCA_021107975.1 Bacteroidales bacterium
GGCAATCAACATGAACGAAACGACTGACATTGTGAAGCAGTTCTTTGGTGTGGTCACCAGAGGGCAAACTTATCTCAACATCATCTATCTATTATTGGCATTCCCCCTTGGAACAGCCTATTTCGTTTTCCTTGTGACCGGACTGTCGCTGGGAATTAGCTTGTTGATCATCTGGATCGGTATTCCGATCCTGCTCTTTATGATTGTAGCATGGTGGGGACTCGTGGTGTTCGAACGTCAACTCGCAATCTGGCTGCTGCATGTAGACATCCCCCCGATATCACGCGATACCGCATCAGGACAAAGCGTATGGATGCAGCTCAAAGCTCACCTGAGCAACCCTTTGACCTGGAAAGGCCTGGTATACCTTTTTGCCAGGTTCCCGCTCGGCATTCTTTCATTAGTCGTGGCTATCCCCCTGATCGCCCTGACTGTGGGGTTGGTGTTTGCGCCCCTCACCTATACCGACCCGGAGTCTCAAATGTACGTCTTCTCCTGGCAGATCGACACCCTCAATGAAGCAGTGATTTGCTCAATCGTGGGGTTAGGTGTGGGTTTGATCTCAATGCACGTGATGAATGGCCTGGCTTTTGTGTCTGGACGTTTTGCCAGCCTGATGCTCGGGGGGTTGCAAGGGACCACAGACTCATCACTGACCAAAGGCGATGAGATAAGGAGATAATAATGGAAAATAAAATCAAAATATTGGTAATCGGCCTAATGATAGCAGCAATCACATTCGTCGTGATAATCGTAGGAAATGTTGTCTTAGGATACTCACTCTATAACTTTGCTGAACCAAAAGTGAGCGGCGTACGCATTTCTTATGATGTAGTTTGTACACAGGGGGCAGCAGAGAACCTCACTGGAATGGAGAGCGTGAAAGTATACGGGACGGTCAGTAACACCGGCGATGAAGAATTGAAGAACATAACTGTGACTGTGATATTTACAGACACCGCACACGACAGAGTAGTCAGACAAACGGTGGTAGAAGGTGTATATCTACTTCCGGATGGCGCTGTATCAGTAGAATTTGATGCCGAGTATTTAAGAGAATTGACCATACCAAAAACATCAGTAAATGAAACGATTCAGGTTGATTGGGTAGAAGACGGAGAATTAAGAACCTTTACCACACGATAGTATGGGATTGTGAACCGAGGTGTAAAAGATGAATACGAGAGCAAAGATCGGCGAATTGCTATTGATACTGGGAACGGTTCTGTTTGCTGGCGGTGCACTGGGTTATGTAACCGGACAGCTGCCGAAAGAACAAATCCAGGGAATTGGTGCTCTGGCGCTCATGTTCGTGGTTATCGGTGCGGGCATGAAAAAGGCGAAACAGTGAGCATGAGGAATAAAAATGATAAGTAGTATGGATTTGTTGCAAAACGGACCTGAAGAAAGAAAACT
>JAIORT010000291.1 GCA_021107975.1 Bacteroidales bacterium
TTAACGAAAAACGAATGATAAAAAAAATCTATATAATTCTGATAATTATTCTATTAATAGACTTAGGTTATTCATTCTACCAGCATTATCACATGCCTTTAGGTGGAGATATGGCTCAAATAGTTATGCCAACACCAACAAAAGGATATTACCAGGTATTACATGATCCATTTGGATTAAACGCTCTATTAAAAAATGAAGTTTACAGTAATCCGAATCGGTTTTTTGCTCATTGGTCAGTATCTGCATATTTTATGAACATCCCTCTTTTATTGCAAACATTTATTGAACCTATTGATAGTATATATTTGTCTTGTGCAATTGCGAAAATAATTATTCAGATTTTAATTATCTACCTGTTAGCTGTATATATTTCAAATACAGGAAATATTTTAAAGTTAGATTTTTTAATAGCAGCCATATTAATAGCTCCTTTGTTTCAGTCCTCTGGTTTTAGCAGATACATGGGAATCATTGATCAGTCTGTGATTTATACTTTTTTTTATGCTCTGCCACTTGGTTTATTACTACTTTTTTTTCTGCCATTTTTTAAGGCTATCTATTATGACAAAAAACCAAAATTCAATTTTGTAATTAAAATATTATTGGCATTCTTTATTGTTGTGTTATCGTTAAATGGTCCATTAGTACCTGGCGTGGTATTAATAATTTGTCCCTTAGTATTACTGAATATATGGAGGAAAAATTATAAACAAATAGAAATAACCCCAACCTATAAAAGAGTTTTGTTTTCAGTAAAAAAAATACCAAATTATTTGCTGTTTTATTTTATGGGAATTAGTATTTTAAGCTTATACTCTTTATATATTGGTCAAAATAACACATTGAATTTTGGTGATTCAATTCCATTAATAGAACGGTATTCAAGGTTACCTGCCGGTATTTATTATTTGATTACTTCAAAATTAGGATTTCCCTTACTTTTCTTAATGATAACTATAAATATGATTGTTATTAGTAAACATTATAAATCTGATGAAGGAGAAAAAATATTAAAATTTATAAAATGGATTGGAATATTTGCAATACTTTATATTTTATTGCTTCCACTTGGTGGGTTTAGAATCTACCGTGCAAATATCATAAGGTATGATACAATAATGCCTATTACTCTTGGACTAATATTTATTTTTGGAGTTACGACTTTTTATTTAATCAGGAACATTTCAAAAAAGTACAAAAAAATATATGTATTTGGTATAATTATTCTGTTATTGATATTTACAAATGCTGATAGATTAGATACTAAGGATTATGAATGTGAAAGACAAGCATTAGAAACAATTGCACAATCATCAGAGAAAATAGTTTTATTAGATTGTGATTGTCCTATTATGGAATTTCGTATAGTAAATGATTATAATCATTCGGAACTAAAGGCAGAATTAATTTATTATTGGAATATTACAAATGAAAAAAAATTATTTTATCAAAAAGA
>JAIORT010000225.1 GCA_021107975.1 Bacteroidales bacterium
ATAAACATTGCTTCTGATTTTCTCATTCAATACTCCATATTTTTCTGAAATATCAAAATAATAATACTCATGGTTCCCGGGAATCCAATACGTTCTTTGAAAATTATCTGATACATAGCTAAAAAAATCGGCATGTTTATCCTTAACGACAAATGGCACAATATCGCCTGCCAACAATAAAATATCACCCATAGCTTGTAAAGGATTCGATTTTAGGAATTCTTTGTTTTCGTAAAATTCCAAGTGTAGGTCTGAGCAAAATTGAATTTTCATATTAAAATCCTAATTCTTTTCTTCAAATTCAGTATACGGTATTTCGCTCATTTGCCAGTAGGATTTAGCAGGTTTACGATTACTTTAATTAAAATGTCTTTGTCATCGGGATTACTTTCTGCAAGCATGAGCGTTGTTGCTACCAATGCATCATTAGACAAAATTTTGTGTCCTGATTGATTATAAAGCAGGTTGTTCTTTTCCAGAAACCAAATGAACAGAAAAGCAGCTATTCGTTTATTACCGTCAACAAAAGAATGATTCTTTACAACGAAGTATAAAAGGTACGCTGCCTTTTCTTCTATAGAAGGATATAGTTCTTTACCATCGAAAGTCTGGTATATGTTTTCCAATGAGCCTTTGAATGAATCATCTTTTTCCGCTCCGAATAAATCAGTTGCCCCTGTTTTCTCAGCCAGTTGTTTTATTGCTGTTTTGGCTTCCTGATATGAGATGGTGAATTTCTCTTCTGCTGTCGATTCGGGCAATTGCAGGCGCTGATAATCGTAGTCATCCAACAAGCTCAATGCTTTTGAATAGGCAGAAATAATGTGTATCAACCCTTCTGCCTCTCCTGTTCTTAGTTGGTATCCCGATATCACTTTCTCCTGCAGGGCAACAATTTTCTTTAGTTCATCTAATTGTTCTGCCTTTTGTGCAAGTCTTTTTTCATTAACAGCAAATCCCTGAACAATATATTCCCTGAGTACTTTGTTTGCCCAAATACGAAACTGTGTGCCTCGTTTAGAGTTTACTCTGTAACCGACAGAAATAATAGCATCCAGGTTATAAAACTTAATTTTTCTGTTTACTTTTCGATTACCTTCTTTTTGAACTACCGAGTATTTCTCGGTAGTTGAAATTTCTTCCAATTCACCAGTTTTATATATTTTCTTTAAGTGTAAACCAATTGTATCCGAATCTTTTTCAAAAAGCTCACCCATTTGTTTTTGCGAAAGCCAAATCGTTTCCTCAACAAGCCGGACCTCAATATTTGTTTGACCATCATCAGTTTGGTAAATTACTATTTTACTTTGTTCATTCATATTGTTTTATTTTGAACCGTTCGGAGATTCCGAACATTTGAACAATTGCATATTTTGCAACAGTCGCTCCCCTATCCAGTTGCACCTGTGAAAGCCAAACGGTATTTTTTTCCAAACGGACATCAATTTTAGTTTGTCC
>JAIORT010000969.1 GCA_021107975.1 Bacteroidales bacterium
ATTGTAATGAATTCATAATTTTTTCTTTTCCTAAATTAATTATTGTAAAAGGATCATTTTTTTCGTTTTGGAAAAATCATTTCCTGTTTTTAGCTGATAAAAATAAATTCCTGATGAAATAGGTTGGTTGTTATCACCTGTTCCATCCCAAATTACCGAATGCTGACCTACTTCCATATTTTGATCTATAAGGGATTTAACTTTTTGCCCTTTCAAATTATATATCGCCAACTCTGTGTTCTCCGTGATCCCTGTGGTTGAAAAAGAAATCGTTGTTGTTTGACTGAACGGATTTGGGAAATTTGAAAGTTCACACTCCGTTTCATTACAAGTAGAATTAAAATCATCATCAATTCCAACAAGTTCATTATTGAGGATTTGAAAAGAGCAATCTGTAGATACATAAAGGTAATCGTTTGAGAAAGTTAAACCTCTGCACCAGCCTGCAGTTTGAAAGAATTCCTCACGAAAAGGAGCATTGGGATTGCTCACATCTATTTCCAGGAAACCGCCTATCAGGTTTTCAATATAAGCATAATCCCCATTAACATGGATATTCGAATAACCGGAGAGATCATCATCATAATATGATCCGACAATCTGGGGAGCATTGATAACACTGATGTCAACTATTTGAAGTTGTTCCTGAGAAACAACATAAAGTAAGTCTTCTACCGCAAAAATACCTGTTACTTCCCCGGCAGCATAAAAAGATGTAACTATTTGAGGATTTAAACTTTCATTTACATCCACGATCCATACTTCACCTCCGGAATCTCCAATAAAGGCGTATCCGTTCTCTACATATATTTTATTACCATCTTCTGTACCGAGTGTTATGGAACTTATTAATGCCGGATTTGAGGGAACTTGCAGATCCGTTATCTGAAGAGTGTTGCCCACCACAAGATATGTGTATGTGTCTCCGACAAACAGGTCATCAACAGATGATGCATATTCTCCGGCATGCACCGGTAGATCGGGATTGCTAATATCAACGATATCAAGGAGTTCATTCATTATATCCGGAATATATGCATAGTCACCTTTTACAGCAAGTTTAGTGCAGAAATTGGGAGATACTAAAGAATAATTTCCTCTGGGAAAAGGATTGTACGGATCACTTATATCAACAATATTAAGTCCGCCATTAAACCAATCTCCCATATCCACTATGTAAGCAAAATTACCTGAGACCTGTATTCCACGCGAATAATAAGCTTCCACATCAATACTTCCTTCAAGTACAAAGTTCAATGGATCTTGTATATCCTGTATTTTTATAGAATTGGAGCTTACTTCAAACAGTCTGTCTCCATCCACAAATAGCTCACCACTTCCTCCATAGCTCGCTGCTACAAAAGGATTATCAGGATCAGACACATCTATGACTTCAATAGAAGAAGGAGTTGACACTGATATAACAACATATTGAGGATCTATC
>JAIORT010000214.1 GCA_021107975.1 Bacteroidales bacterium
AGGTGGTCAGATAGGTGGTCAGATAGGTGGTCAGAGAACAAGCGTATTAACTGATAGGCAAAAAGAAGTACTTGATATTATAACAAATAGACCTACTATATCAAGAAAAGCACTTGCAAAGAAACTTGGAGGTATTAATGAGTCTGCTGTACAGAAACATATTGAAGCATTAAAAAAGAAAAGGGCAATTGAACGAATTGGAAGTGATGCTATTGGGTATTGGAAGGTATTCTTTAATCAATGATAATAATAAACGATAAATTATGATTGGTAGTAAACTTGATTGTAAACTTGGTAGTAAGGATGGTAGTATGTTGAATATATGGATTCATAGAGAAAAACTTCGGAGAAAGCTTCGGAGAAAATATTGGATAGTATTAATATAAAGAGGTTTTGAAGGTTGGTAGAAAGGTTGATAGAAACATAAACCTGGTGGTCAGATAGGCGGTACAATAGGTGGTAGAACAGGTGGTAGAACTGACAACAAACTGTTGACAACAAGAGAGATTGAAGTTTTAGGTCTCATTAAGGAGAACCCTCAAATAACCTATCCGGAACTTGCGAACAGATTGGAAGTAAAATCAACAACATCTATTCAAAAATTAATTGAAAGCCTGAAGGAGAAAGGCGTCATTAAAAGAATTGGCACTTACGGTGGGTATTGGGAAATATTATAGAAAAGAAGAAATAAAAAATACTTGAATCGCAGGATATGAAAGATTTAATTACCGGAAAAAATGATGATGAAAAATTGAAAACCTTACACCTCCATATGTTTCTTTAAAAGAAGCTGCTTGTTATAAAAATGCCCTAAATGAGAAATTAGAAACATGAAACCCGCATCTATAAGTCAACTCAAACAAGAAATGAAGAACCGTTCTTCAAATGAATTATTGGAGATCTGTTTAAGGTTGGCTCGTTTTAAAAAAGAAAATAAGGAGTTACTGACCTACCTGCTTTTTGAAGTTCAAGATGAACAAACTTATGTTGAATCCATTAAAAAGGAAATAGACCGGCAATTTCAGGAAATTAATAAAAGTAATATCTATTTTGCTAAAAAGAGCATTCGTAAAATTGTGAGAACGACCAATAAATTCATCCGGTATTCAAGCCGTAAACAAACCGAAGTTGAATTGCTGATGCATTTTTGTAAGCGGTTGAAAGATTCCGGTATTCCCATGAATAAGAGCATTGCACTGAGCAATATCTACATCCGGCAAATTCAAAAAATTAAAAAAGCCATAAGTACCCTGCACGAAGATCTACAATATGATTATGGCGAGGAATTAAAATCACTTCTGTGAGAATGGTATATTCCTTTTTTCATAACTCTCAATATCTCCACCATCGCCAATGTATCCAGCTTGCAATATTCTAATATGTTTTGCCTGATTTCGACAGTTCGTTGAAATTGGTTTTCAAACAGCATTATCCGG
>JAIORT010000811.1 GCA_021107975.1 Bacteroidales bacterium
TGTTAATTGCTTCATCTAATCAGGTTATTTTTTCGCATATTCTTGGCCATTGCCTGACAGACCGACTTTGTCAGGTTTTTCACTGATTCGGACGCAATTGAATCCGATTGTGCGGTCCAGATCTGTTTTTCTGAGCTCACATCATACAGGTTGCTCTCCAGGCGGACGATCTTCCGTTCGATATAATAACCGGATTTAGCATCCCGCTTAACCTTGGGGTTCAAATCATCAAAACTGTGGTAAATGGAAACCGACCCCTTTTTACGAAATCCGGAACGATAGTGGTCAACCTTCTTATCCACACCGACCAACCGGGTGACCAATACAGACCCGATCCCATTTTCTTGGGCTACTTTTTTAACCAGTTCTTTGGACAGCTCCTGATCGACCGATATGAACTCAAGACTTGAATAGGCAGTGACACCCTGTCCTTTTAGGCACTTTGAAAAAGTATTCTCAAACAAACGGCGGTCTTCAAAGTTATCCGATACACCAACAATCATCATACTGTCGATATATCCTCCTGAGTACTCTGGTTCTTTGCTTGCAGAAATCAATTTTGTACTACTACTGCAAGAGCTTAAAACCAACAATGTGGCAATCAAAATAACGACAATCCATACAGTTTTTTTCACCTGGTTGTTCATCCTTCCTCCTCATTTTTGAGTATTAATTAACTAGAATATTATTATCGCTAAAAACTGTAACCCACACCCAAGCCGACGACCAGTATATCGCTTTCAAAAAAGCGGATATTGGCATCCACATGGCTGTAGGCAATCAGCCCATTAATGGAAAACCCCCTGAGTCCGAATGGCTCAACATAGGTGATAAAATCGCTCAATTCATATCCTTTTTCTTTGCGCGTCCGGTTGAAGATCGGGTGGATTTTATCGAATTCCGTCTCACTAAAAGCCAAATTAGTTACGAAAGTAAACTTACCAAGGCCTAAGACATGCTCAAGTTCCAAACGATAGCCTTCGCTGGAATTACTCTTGCCATCCCTTTCATCCACCACAAAACCAATGCTCGGAATAATTACATTATTTTCGTTAAAGGCGATAACATACCCGGCACCAAAAGTTATTGCCGATCCATCTCTTTTAAGGTCCGATCGTCATCGATCTTGATTTGGGCGCTACTGACTGACAACTGGGCTCCTGTACCTAAAATGGTTTCATAATCGACCTCTATACTTGTAGTAATCTCTTTGGTATCATCTCTTTTGACACCCACCAGAAAGGGATCTTTCCATACCTCATTATATCCATGACTGAGAATGATCCGTAATGAGCCTAAATCATCCAGTGACTGATTGACCGCCAGTGCCAGCAAATCGGTGCGACCCGACTTGTTTCCCAGAGAAATTTCAGTACCGGTGCTTACGATCGCATAACCGATTTCAGCCATGA
>JAIORT010000514.1 GCA_021107975.1 Bacteroidales bacterium
CTGATAGCCCTTATCATATCACCTGTAACAGGGATTTGCTTGCTCGAAGCCTCAGAAGTACCTGATGTAAGTGCAAAATATTTCACCCTGCCGGGCCATGAAACGAAAGTCTCTCCATTTAAAGCACGGTACCACCATTTCCTGAACATAGAGTTGTAATCGTATGTCGGTACTTTTTCCTGGTATGCTTTTATAATATCAGGCTGTTTAAGTATATTGGCAAAGTCATAATTCTCCCCAAAAGCAGTAAATTGTGCTTTCTTCAGAAGTTTTTTCAAAACTTTTATTTGAGTTTTATAAGGATCCGTTTGTTTTCTCTTCTTCTTATCGATAGGAATATTCCTGATCTCATAAGCTTTCTTTATTATTGATCCTAATATGGGCATTCTGCTTTATGAATTAATGGGCGACAAAAATAAATAAATTAATAATTTCAATTTAAAATTAATTCACCAGCATCATTTTTCTTTTTAGGTTCAGTCTTTCGCCTGTTAATGAAAAATAATAAACTCCGGATGAGAGACGATAATTATTGGCATCGAAATGCTCGATATATTTACCGGCATTTCGCAATTCATTATTAATTAAGGTTGTAACTTTTTTCCCATACATATCAAATACTTCAAGCGTAACAGTGCCTGTCTGCAACAATTTAAAAGAAATGTACGTGCTTTGAATAAACGGATTGGGATAATTGGGTTCAAGTTCGGCAAAAGGAATTTGTACCAATTCTTCCTCGACGGCAGTGATTACGGCATCCGGATCAACAATGGCTGTCCAGACACTTAGCTGTCCGTTTTGAAGTCTTGTCCACATAGGTCTTATTACATTATTATGAACCGAAATATTTGTATAATCGCCGAAAAAGACACTCGAATATGGCAGGAACGGAGATTCGCTCACTTTAAAATTGATGAACGTATCGCCTCCATCTATTGAAACAGCCATGTAAACATCAGTATTATTATCATCATAATTTCTCCTGTCGTACCAGACAAACCAAAGGTAACCGGTTACCTGGTCAACTGCCAACCATGTAAAGAACTGTTGTTTGCCGGGCGGGTCATCATTTACACGAATGGGGTCGCTCCAGGTATCTCCGCCATCAGTAGATTTAACCAGCCATACATCCGTATCATTTGTACCATTACCCTGATCGGACCAATTAATATAAATTGTGCCATGATTCGGACCTTCGCTTAAGTCGCAAACAGTTATGGGTAATCCGTTACAGCGCATGATTCCCGGAATACTATAAGCCCATCCGCCAGGAAAATCAGTTACAAAAATATCTTCATCCAGCCAGGTTTCACCCTCATCGAGAGAACGATCGAAAACAATTCCTTCAGGTCCCGCCCAGGCAACATAAATTTCGCCATTAGGACCGACAGCCGGAACAGCTCCTTCTACTGTATTGTCGTCGTC
>JAIORT010000972.1 GCA_021107975.1 Bacteroidales bacterium
GGCAAATGTGAATTGAAAAACCGTATCATCCGGTCTGCTACCTTCGAAGGAATGTGTGATGAACAGGGATTTCCTACGTCCGATTATTACTCATTGTATGAAAAACTGGCGCAAAATGAAGTTGGTGGAATAATTACCGGATTTTCTTATATATCAACAGAAGGGAAAGCAATGCAACCGGGACAGGCAGGTATAGATTCTGAGGAGAAGATACCCTGCTTTATTAAATTAACGGATAGTGTTCATAAGCATAATTGCAAAATTTTTATGCAAATAGCCCACACAGGAAGGCAAACCAGGAAGCAAGAGACCGGAAAAGATGTTGTGGGATGTTCGCCCAAAAAATCATTCTATTTCGGTTCAAAGCCAAAAGTTCTAACCAGCAGAGAAATTTATGAAATT
This sequence comes from Bacteroidales bacterium, assembly GCA_021107975.1. Taxonomy (GTDB): domain Bacteria; phylum Bacteroidota; class Bacteroidia; order Bacteroidales; family JAADJA01; genus JAADJA01. Next base: position 403 of record JAIORT010000972.1, read on the forward strand.
ATTGAGCAATTTGGCTATTCCGCCCTTTATGCAAAAGAAGCAGGTTTCGACGGTATCCAGCTTCATGCTGCTCACGGATACCTGATCCATCAGTTTATTCTGCCTTCAATTAATACAAGAGATGATGAATTTGGGATAAACCCGAAAACAAAAATAGGAACAAAGTTTCTTGATCTGATCATAGATAAAATCAGGCAGAAATGTGGTAATGAATTTTCAATTTTAATTAAAATAAGTGGGGGTGATGATTATTCTGATAAGTTCTCAAAAAGTCAGTTTATGAATTTAATCTTTTTCTTAAATACAAAAAAAATTGATGCCATTGAAATTAGCTATGGGACTATGGATTATGCACTGAATATTTTCAGGGGAGATTTCCCGGCTGACTTGATATTGTCGAAAAATCCGATTTACAAGACAAAAAGCAGATTTCTGAAGATTCTTAATAAGACCTTTGTTTTTCCTTTTTTCAGGATAAAACTGAAGCCGTTTAAACCCATGTATAATCTGGAGTATGCCATTCTTGCAAAACAACACACACATATACCGGTTATTTCAGTCGGTGGATTTCGAGCTGCGGATGAAATTGAATATTCTATTAAAACAAAGAAAACAGATTTTGTTGGCTTGAGCAGAGCCTTAATAAATGAACCTGATTTTGTTAAAAAAATAAAAAAAAATGGACAGTATATATCTAAATGCAAAAATTGTAATTATTGTGCGATAATGTGTGATACCAATAATATTACTAAATGTTATAAAAAATGAAGAGCTATGGAACTACAAAAAAAAGTTATCGAAGTCATTAAAGAAAACACCGATTGGAAAGGTGTGATCAATATGAAACAAGATCTTGTTAAAGACTTGGGTATTGACTCATTTGGAATGTTAATGATTATTAACACACTGGAAGAGGATTTTTCGATCCGGGTAGAAGACGAGGATTTGGAAGGATTAAAAATTGTTTCGGATATCGTACGGAAATTGGAAGAAAAGCTTTCAGTAATACATTATTAAAAATG
>JAIORT010000075.1 GCA_021107975.1 Bacteroidales bacterium
AAACTTTACCATCATGAAAAAAAATCAAATCTTGTTTTTAGCTATTTCAATCACTTTAATACTAAGTAGTTGCACCAGTTCGCTAAAAGTTGTCTCGGATTACAATGGAGACCTGGATTTTAGCAAATTCAAAACCTACAACTTTAAAAAGTCTGATACGGTATCAATAGATGCAAAATATCCAACCATTATCAATCCCCTTAATCAGCGGAGGGTAGAAAGCGCTATTGATGAAGAGATGTATTTGAGAGGATACTCCAAATCTGAGAATCCGGATATCTGGATCAGTTACTATGTAAAAATGGAGGATAAGACAGAGTACGGAGCAACAAATTATGGTTACAATACTCCTTATTACATGGGACCTCGTTATTATGGCTATTATCCGGGATATTTACACACTTATACAGAAGTTACTTCGTATGATTACAAAGTTGGCACCTTGGTTATTGACCTTGTTGATGCAAAATCCAATGAACTTATGTGGTACGGTGCCGGTTCCAAGGCTTTGGCAGAAAATCCCAGGCATATAGAAGAAGTAATCAATGATGCGGTTACAAAAATATTTTATGAGTACCGCTTTTTAGCAGGACAGAAAGAGCCTGTTAAAACTTCTTTACCTCGCTCAAAATAACTCCTTTTGGTGGTTATATGTTTGGCGGGAGACTCAGGTTTTATGAAGGTGATTTAAAAATAAAAGCCCAGGTTAAATGTTGATAAACTTTTGTTAGCTTCCAATCAGGAAACATTTGACCAGTTAAAGCCGCCCTCCAATCCAAACTCTAATCCTTCGGAATTTAATTTATCACCCAGTATTAAGGAAATAAGGATTTGTGACTGTGAACTAATGCCCACAAATAAAAATGCAATTATTAATAAATATTTTCTCATCGTTTTTTTAGTTTTTTAAATTAATAGTTGATAGTCAATTTACAAAGTTAGTAATTATGTTAATTATGTCTCGTCCTGAAAAAGGCATTGGCAATATCGGGGTTTGCCGGTTCGGAGGTATGTTTTCTTTTCAAAGTTTCAACTGTCCAGCCCTGTGGTAAAACTCTTTACACTGATTCTCTAGAAAATGAAAGTTCGACTTCATGGTTTATCTATTTATAAATGGCCTCTCTCTTCTAAACATTTATACCAATAATAAAATGCCGGCTTGTTGGCTTTCTTTAATTTATTCAAAAATTGAAAGTCCTTATTTTCAATGTGTAATTTTGCCAGGTCAATTTTCGGATTATAGAGTTCAATAAGAGAATAATCACTGTTTTTTAATTTCATGGCAAACCAAGCTGATTTTGCAGATGCTTCTATAGCTTCTTCTATTCTAAAATGATTTGGAATAATGAAATTATATACATTCCTTATTCCACGCTGAATTTCTACAAATTTAAGTTTGTCTTCACCTTTATTTTTTTCTCTT
>JAIORT010000896.1 GCA_021107975.1 Bacteroidales bacterium
AAAAAAGGAGAAGGATTTCATTCTTCAGCAGGATTAATACGATATTTTGATGCAGAGGAAAAAACATCACTCAAAATACCACCATGGTTTGTTATGGCAATGTGTGTGGCAACAATAGTAATAATAACTGTTGTTCACATAACCGTGAAATTATAGAATTTTTTTTCATAATATTGTTTTTGGCTGGATTCAGATAGAATGTTGCTACCAGTGTCATCCAGATAAAGAAAAACATATCAAAAGTGGAAAATAGAATATATAATACAATTTTTATTTTTTATTCAACAAATATTTATATGTGTTCTTCCTCATATAATGTGGAGTCAAAGAAATGAGTAAACTTACCCTAACTATGAAAGGAACGATTTGCATGGTGGTGTGTCTATTTTTGTCAACTACTGCCTTTTCTGTGTTGGGCGTTTCTCAATCGGATTTACAATATATTTCTGTAAATACTGCACCGTATGAATATTTTACATACTCAGAAATGACAGATTTATTCCATGATTTAGAGGAGAATCATTCTGACATCATGTCTTTGACTTCGATTGGTAGAACGTATGAAGATAGAGACATTTGGATGGTAAAACTCTCTGATAACGTAGATGAAGATGAGGATGAACCAGGGGTTTTGCTTATGGGTGCTCATCATGGTAATGAAAAACCATCTTTTGAGGTGCTGATTTTTTTTATTCAACATATGGTTGAAAATTATGGAAAAGAAAACATAGATAATGATCGGGATGGGCAAATAAATGAAGATCCGATTGATGGTATTGATAATGATGGCGATGGCCTTGTTGATGAAGATCCTTCTGAGGATAGAGTGCGGGATGCTATTGACAACACCCAGATATTTTTGATTCCTATGGTGAATCCAGATGGTGTTGAAGCAAACTCGAGAAAGAATTGTGCTCCCAATTACGGTTCCTTTGGGTTAAGGAAAAAGATTACATCTTATGGGGTTAATTTGAACAGAAACTATGGATATGACTGGTATTTATATCGTGTGTTTCCGATGAAGTATCATTTTTTAATGAATGCATTGGATTTTAGCTTTAATTATAGGGGGCCAGATCCCTTTTCTGAAAATGAAACTCGGGCGGTAAAAAATTTTGTTATGTCTCACAATATTTCTATTTCCTTGTCTTATCATTCATATAGTGAGGTTATCTTTTATCCATGGATGCATACATCAAAACCTGCGCCAGATGAAGATCTTTTTATTTCAATTGGTGAAAACATGTCACAGATCAATAAATATCGTCTTATAACTGGTGGGAATTACATTATTCCTCGATATGGGGGTACATTAGGTACTTCTGAAAATTGGTTATATGGGGAAAGAGGAATTCTTTCATTTACAATGGAACTTTGTAAAGAATTTGCACCATCTGATCCAGACATTGTACAC
>JAIORT010000450.1 GCA_021107975.1 Bacteroidales bacterium
ATAATAGTTAATTCATCATCGCTTAATGATTGTCCGTTTCCATCTAAATTACCATTAATTTTTGTATAGTATGCAGATGTAACCTGTTGACTGCTTTTAGCCCAGACAATATGAATATTATTTTCTTCATCAATATCCATTCTCGGCGACCATACCTGGTTGTTATTCTGTGTAAGAAAGCTTTTATCAATTGATATTGTGCCGTCGGGTAATAATTTCAAATATGTAAGCAGGTTGGAAGATCCTGTCCATTGTTGCCAGATTATATGAACGTTATTATTGACATCGCAGCAAATCTGGGGCTTGTTCAGTTGTTGAGAAGCATTTAAATATAATGAAATCTTATCGGACCATGTATCTCCGCCATCAATTGAGTAAGCATAAGTAATATCGTGCATATCATTTGACCACACGATATATATTTTGTTATCAGTATCAATGGCTGTCCTTATCTCATTAGTCCATGAATTAGCTCCCGTAATAATGGTCTGTCCGCTAATCAGTACTGTTCCGTCTGCATCTATTTTAGTAAACGAAATACTACCGCTACCCGAAAATACATAAGTTATGTTGTTACTATCAACAGCGCCTTCTTTATCCTGAGTGGGTTGCCCGATGTAAATATTTTCGTCAGGATTGTTTATAATTAAAGTATTGCCTCCTGGTCCGATCCAATCATCATGCTCTTCGAGAATATTCCCATTGTTAAACAATTTATACATATCAAAATTACCATTCGGGTTTGAATATTCGTATAATCTTATCGCTGCATAAATATTATTCTGACAATCTTTTGTCAGACGGGTATTTAACCACCAATAATCAAAGTTACTAACCGACCAGACATCTTTTTCATTTACCCAGCCTGCAAACAAATCTTCATCAGAAACAACATGTATTGTTACGTCTCCATTTACCGTATGACTGATTGTAAATGACGGCGGAATAGAATCACTAAAAACATACGATTTTACATAGTCATTATTAACACAGTCAGAATATTCATAATATCCGATTTGATTGCAAATAGCAGGATCATTTTTTTGCGAATAACTATTTAATGCAATCAAAAAACATAACACTAATAATACATTTCTCATTTTTGTTTTTCCTCCATATTTATATTAATAAAAGTTCGAATTCTCTGCCCTGACAAATCAGGAAGAGCGAGGCTATAAAGGTACAACAAAAATAAGAATTCCGTTTTTAAAATATTTTCAGGCAGTTATACTTTTGGAAGGATTGATTGGCGCATAAAAAGAAAAGGCTGCCCGAAAAAACCGGACAACCTTTTCATAAACCTAAATTCACATTACAATGAAAAAGATTATTATCTCAGCAATATAATCTTATTAAAGAAAGATTAACTTAATTAGAAAAAGGTTGGGTCAATGATTGGGTTTATTAATAA
>JAIORT010000519.1 GCA_021107975.1 Bacteroidales bacterium
CCGGTCTATCATTCTGCCTTTGCGGGTAAAGACGAATATGAATACCAATAGTGTTGCAAGGATATTGACTAAGATATCGAGGTTAGAACCTGCTTCGATATAGATAGGACGGATAGTACTGCTCACACCAAGAATAAGGAAGGTATTGAAAATATTTGACCCGATGATATTCCCAATTGAGATATCAACATTCTTTTTAAATGCAGCAATAATTGATGTAGAAAGTTCAGGCAGGGAAGTGCCGAATGAAATAATTGTCAAACCGATAATCCTTTCCGAAATTCCGTAATCAATGGCAAATTTTGATGCGAAAAATACGATGACCTGTCCGCCGCCTGCTAAAAGAATAATACCGGTAATAATCATTACGATAGATTTTCCCGTACTATACTCTTTAATCCTGACATCATGTTCTCCGTCCTCTTTTTTCATTGAAAAAAAAGAGTAATACATAAAGATTATGAAAAATGCTATCAGGATGATTCCGTCTGTCCGGTTCAAAACAGAAACAGAAGAGTGGTCTAATAAAATATCATTTGCCAAAACGAAAATTACAAGTGCAGAAAGAAAACACAATGGAATCTCAATCCAGATAGTTGATGATTTAACTATAACCGGAAAAATTACAGCCGAAATACCGAGAATTATCAGGATGTTGATAATATTACTCCCAATGGCATTACCAAAGCTGAAACCGGAATTATCAGAAACTGCCGACAGTATATTTATAATCAGTTCGGGAGAAGAGGTGCCAAAAGCAACGATTGTCAAACCAATAACAAGGTTTGAAATGTTTTTCCTTTTGGCAATAGCCGCAGCGCCATCCACCAGCCAGTAAGCGCCGAGGATGAGGGGGATAAAACCCAGTATTGAATATATCAGATTTGTCATTAATTAATTTAAACTTAAATGACGTCAAAAATATTAATTTCCCTGTTTCTTTCAAATCTATTATATGAATTTTGTGATTTTAAAATTGTTGTGATTATTGAGAACTGCTAAATAACGTTGGTCTCGCTGTTAACATAATCCAGCCCCAATATGCGAATTTGCTGCTGCCGGGTTTCACATCCTGGATTTTCTCCAGGCTTTCGGTTGGGAGCAGAAAGGAGAATCCGCCTGATATTTTCACTTCTTTAAATATTTTTATTCCAAAAGCCAAATCAAGTTCTGAAGCCAGGGTCCTTTTCAAAGATTTATTTATTTCATCTTCGGCAGTTGGATCCGAAACCCTGTTTTGCAAACTGAAGTAGTGATAATCCAATGAAATGTCATATTTGTCAGACAGTTTGTACTTTAACCCACCATATAAATCTACCAACCCTCCGTTGGCAGTTGCAATCCGCATGTTGCTGAAATAATCCATCAATCCGTAATACTTGTGGCGGGAGCCGTAAAAAATATCGAAAAA
>JAIORT010000949.1 GCA_021107975.1 Bacteroidales bacterium
AGAATATGGCTGTCGATTGGTTCATCAGGCGCTTCAAAAATTTCTACTTTATGATTAACTCCGTCAATATAAATGACAACATCTTTTTCGGCTTTTCCTTGTAATTCGAGTGCATCAAAACCTGAGAACTTCAGGAATGGTCCGAAAAAACCACCAACGTTACTGTCCATTATAGATTCGGTTTGAGGTGAGATAGTAACAACCAGTGATTTTCCTGCACCGGAATATTGAGTGATTCCACCTATAGGACCTGAAGCAATGTTAATCTCATTTTCAGGATCGTTCCATTTGGTTTCGGGTTTGGTTGCGTCCCATAAAAGTCGTAATCCGTATCCTTTTCCGCCAATAAATTTTTCCTTCATCACATTAGGAACATCTTTTTCTTTTATCGTATTATCACTCAGATTGACATACAGGATTTTGTCTGTATAGCCCTTTTCAAGCGGAGTCCATTTATAACTCCATTCTCTCAGAAGCTTGTGGGCGTTTTTCATTTCCATTATATCTGCCATAACGTTTAATATTAATTATTTTCAATCTATTCGCAAAAATAAATTATAAACTTTAGATTGCAATATATTTGGTAAATTAAATTTTAAAGTTCTGTGTTTCAAATTAAAATCATTCATTAATTTCGCACCTAAATTTAGAACCGTTATAAATATCTCATTAATATATGAATGAACCATTAAAACATTTTTTCAGTATTTACAACTTTGACAAATCTCAAATAAAAAAAGTTGCCAGGGGTGAAAAATATATAGCAGTAATGTTGGAAAACGGTCAGATTGGAGTTTGTGCAACATTAAAAAATAAGCTATTTATTGACATGGATAAATCTTTTACTCTCAATCTTGATAGTATTGATCACAGGATTTTCTATAATGCTTACCTGAATGCTTTGCTGAATTATGATAATGAGTTTGCAGAAGATAAAGATATATTCAACCGTATTGATTTTAATAATTACAGCAACCTTGTCATGGTCGGCTTTTTTAAACCATTGGTTGAAAAATTAAGGAAGAATGGTATTAACCTGTCGGTTTTCGATTTGTATAGTAATGATGATAACATTCTTCAACTGAAACATCAGGATGAATATGTAAGAAAGGCAGATGGATTAATACTTACGGCAACCAGTATTTTTAACGGGACTTTTACCGATATTGTAAATGCAACAGATGGTTTTTGCGATGTTTTTATATTAGGACCCTCATCCATTCTTCATAAAGATATTATGCAATATAAAAACATAAAAACTATTTTTGGAACTATTTTCAGGAAGCACGACCGTCAGGTTTTGGATATTATTTCCGAAGGATATGGAACTCGTTATTTTCAACCTCTTGGTAAAAAAGTTTATTTATGACTTTTAAGGAAATAGAAAAAATACTTAAGAAAAAAACCGT
>JAIORT010000861.1 GCA_021107975.1 Bacteroidales bacterium
TAAAAATAAAAAAGCATATATATTTATAAGTGAATATATAATTTTATTAATTTTGAAAGATTATTGAAAATCAATATTATGAGGAAAAGAAGACCTTACACACCAGGACAAAGTATGTATTTTTAACTAGCTGGAAAAATATTTTGTACCAAATTTATTTTGATTGAGATTGTAAATACATTACAGCTAAGTTGTTTTTTTCTTGGAATAGATGTGACCTAAGCAAAACTAAATTTTTATTAACCATGACCAAAAACATAAAACTATTAGACCAGGTGCGTCAGATAATTCGCACGAAAAATTATATGTACAAAACCGAAGTATCTTATGTTGATTGGATATACAGGTTTATTATGTTTCATAACAATCAACACCCAAAGGATATACGTGAAAAAGAAATATCGGAATTTCTTACTTTTCTTGCAGTTAAACGTAAAGTTTCTGCTTCAACTCAATATCAGGCATTAAATGCCTTGACCTTTTTGTATAAAAAGGTTCTGAAAATACAATTAAAAGATTTCTCTTTTAAACATTCAAAGGTAGGGGAAAGAGTGCCAGTTGTTTTAAGCCGTAATGAAGTTAAAATGGTATTAAGTGTTCTTCGGGGTGAAGCATGGTTGATGGTAAGTCTATTATATGGTTGTGGACTGAAACTTGCCGAATGTCTTAAACTTAGGGTTAAAGATGTGGATTTTGATATGAATGAAATAGTGGTCACCAATGGAAAAGGAGATAATGACCACAGAACAATTTTTCCTGTTTTACTAAAAGATCAAATTAAACTACGGATTAACAACACAAAAATAATATTGAAAAATAATTTACTAATTAAAGGATTTAATGGTGTTTCAATGCCTGAAGCTATTGAACAAAAATATACCAACGCCCCGAAAGAGTTAGCATGGCAATATTTATTTCCTTCACGAAAACTCACTATTGATTCCCGGTCAGGTAAATTGAAACAACATCATCGTGACGAAAGTTTTTTACAAAAAGCAATTAAAACAGCCGTAAAGAAAGTTGGAATCACCAAAAATGCAGGATGCTATACTTTCAGGCATAGCTTTGCCACTCATCTCCTGGAAGATGGTTATTGTATTCGAATTGTTCAAAAGTTATTAAGTCATAAAAATATTCGAACCACTAAAAAATATACACATATTCTTAACCATCATAAACCTAATGTGAGAAGCCCGATAGATAGCTTGAATTTAGAATAGAGATAATGTGTGGTTTAGGAATATTAAGATCAGGGAGTTGTAATAATTTTCTGACCACTTTGAGTAGTTAGACGAATAACACATATTATTAAGCAGCAAGTATCCGTATTATATGCTTTTAAAATGCAAGTAAAGACAGATTGCATCATCATCAGACTATTTCTCGTCTTGCAGCTTTTTTAAGAATA
>JAIORT010000951.1 GCA_021107975.1 Bacteroidales bacterium
TCAGGCTCTGGCGGGAGATGCGGCAGCCATTCGGGAGAAAGCGGGTATCTATTCTGTTGGATTTCTTGCAATTGTGGTATACTGCTGACGAGCGGAAAGAGCTTTTTAAAACAAAATTTGAGTTGCTTGAGGCGGGTGAAAAATCAGTGCTTAGGGAACTATGTTATTATGCTGAAATCCAGCCTCCTGAATTTAAAGCAGAGGCTCTGCTAAAGCTCACACCTAAACTTTTGGAATTGGGAGAACGGGATGAAGCTATCTATGAAATTGGCAAACTTAAGGGAACTGCTTCCCAGACCAAGAACAAAGAATTAGATAATAAAATACAGCTTTATGAGGGACAAATACTATTGTCTGAAAATAAATGTGAAGAGGCACTTGAAACTTTTAATGAAGTACTGAAAGTGAAATCAAAAGATGAAGCTGCATTGTATTATAAAGGATTAGCATTATGGAATCTCGGGATATTTGAAGAAGCACTTGAAGCTTTCAATATGGTTCTTGAAATCAATCCAAGATATGAAGGAGCACTATATGGCAAGGCTTTTACTTTCTTTATACTTGAGAAGTATGAAAAGGCACTTGAAGCTTTTAACTTAATTCATGAAATCAATCCAAGGGATGAAATTGCACTGTTTAATATCGGGTCGATGTTGAGGGTACGCGGGAGGTATGGAGAAGCACTTGAAGCTTTCAATATGGTTCTTGAAATTAATCCTAATGATAAAGAGGCACTATTTAACAAAGGTTTGATGTTGGGAATACAAGAAAAATATGAAGAGGCACTTGAAGCTTTCAACATGGTTCTTGAAATTAATCCGAAGCATGAAGAAGCTCTCAGAAACAAAGCTGTTGCACTATTGAGATTGGATAGGTATACGGAAGGGCTGGAAGTTGCAAAGGAAACATTAGCTGTTGTAACCGAAGAACATTCCAAAATTGAAGCTTTGCTTATTATAATTGAAGCTTATATCAATCTTAACAGAAAGATTGAGGCTGCCTTTGAAGTAGAAAAAATATACACCAAAATGGCCGACATGAAGCCGGAATTGATTGGATATTTTGTCAAGTTTTGTCTAATTCTGGCTATGGAAGAATTAGAAGATGACAATCGTGGAAATGCAGCAAAATTCATTAAAATGGCTTTTGAGAATTGCTCCAAACAGGAGATCGATATTGTCAAAGAATTGACAATGAATTTCTTAAAGGATGCAGCCGATTCTGGAGAGCTGCAAGTTATTAAAGCTGCTGTAGAGGAAATCTTAGATCAGCAAAAAAACGAATTTACAGGGCTCATCAGACCTATAACCAAGGCAATAGAGATTATCGAAACAAAAGACCTCAAGAAATACTATGACCTTCAGATTGAAGAAAGGGAGATTGTGGCAGATGTAGTAAAGAAAATCA
>JAIORT010000475.1 GCA_021107975.1 Bacteroidales bacterium
ATCACTAATATAAAAATCCGAACAACCAAAGCGGGATTTTATTTTTGTATCCATACTCTATATCATCGGCGGCTATATAGGCGTTTTCAATTCCTGCAATTTGTTTTTGAGTTTTATTTTTCCCGCCTATTTCAAAAATGTATTTATTGTCAATTAAAAAATCACCTTGTTTCGGATAGCTAACCTTATGCTTAACATTCAACTGATTTAAGAAGAATGTTTCTCTCATTGTTCCAACATTTGTCATATCCGGTTCAAGAGCATACATCAGGTTGGTGTTTTCTAAAAATATTTTCTCAGGTTTAACCAAATAATTTATGCCAAAAGTATCGGCTGTGAGTAAGCAAATTATGTTTGCACGATTTAGTAACTCTAAAAAGTGTAACAGAGTTTGGCGTGTAACCTCCATTTTTTCGGCAAGCTTTAAGATATTTGGTTTGAATGGTACCATTGAGGATAGTAAATAAACAAACTTTTTAAGTTTAATCACAGACGATCTCTCTATATTAAAAATATTGGGCAGATCAGATTCCAAGACCGTATTTATGGTTTCAATCACTCTTATCGGGTAGGAAAGGCCACTTTCTTTAAAAAACGGATAATACCCATGTTGTAAATATTCACTAAAGAGTCTCAATGGTTTTTCTATTTTACTTATTTCATAAATATAGTCGAAGGGAGAACTTAGTATCTCATTAAGTGATAAAGATTTTGTAATAATTTTATGCGAAAATTCAATATATTCTCTGAATGAAAGTCCTTTAAGTGTGTAAACCAGCGCTCTCCGGCTAAGATCGTATTTACCTCTGTATATGTCAAGAGCCGATGAACTGGTAAATACAACATGAAGTTCAGGTAGGTTGTCATAAATATTTTTTAACTCTTGTGACCAGTTTGGGTATTTATGTATTTCGTCAATAAATAAATACTTACCGCCACGAGACACAAAATCTTCAGCAAAATATACTAAATGATTGTTTGCAAAATAAATATCATCCAAACTGATAAACATGGCTTCATCCGGGCTAAACCCTTTTTGCTTAAGTTGTTGCAGCAACATGGTGGTTTTTCCCGTGCCTCTTGCACCTGAAATACCTATCAGACGGTCGGTCCAATGAATATCATTATGTAAATACCTTTTAAATGATAAGCCGGTTCGCTTGATTCTGATATCAGATATTCTTTTTAATCTTTGCATAATAATGTATATTATAAAATGCAAAATTAATAATTTATTGTATTATAAACAAGACAAAATAATATAAATTATGTACTTTATATAATGCATAAATAATTTTACAAATGTGTCTGAAATTACTAAATTCTCATTATTTCCCGAATACAAAATAACACTTCAAAATACTTTCCATTCTAAAATCAAAAATCAGAATTCAAAAATTAAT
>JAIORT010000304.1 GCA_021107975.1 Bacteroidales bacterium
TCAGACTTATCCCAATAAAGAGCTTATTATCATTGATGGAGGTTCTACAGATGGTACGGTAGAAATTATTAGATCCAATCAAGATAAGATCACTTACTGGAAATCAGAACCGGATAACGGTATCTATCATGCATGGAATAAGGCACTGGATCATGCCAGCGGAGATTGGATATGTTTCCTGGGGTCTGACGACTATCTTTGGAAAAGTAGTGTATTTGAAGAGATACTACCACATATGATCAAGGCGGAATCTCAAGGTATACGAATGGTATATGGACAGGTTGCAAGAATAACAGAAGATGGTGAGATAGGTTGTGTTGATGGTTTTTCGTGGGAGTACACATGGAGGAGTATCATTATAGATGGAATATGCACTTTTACGCATCAAGGGATGTTTCACCATCGCAGCCTCTTTGAACTCTACGGAATGTTTGATGAATCTTTCAAAATAGCAGGGGATTATGAATTACTAATTAGGGCGTTTAAGGAAGGTGGAGATGCTTTTTTTATAGATGAGTTGATTGTTGCAGGAATGCAAACCGGAGGAATTACTACCAACTGCATAACGTTGGTTAAGGAAACTGCCAAAGCACGCCAGAATAATCGATTGAGGGTGATTACAATACCTTGGCTCATATCATTGGCTTGGGCTATTTGCTATCCATTTTTAAATTATATTATTGGAGGGAGGAATGTTAGATCTTTAGTTAACTTCGGAAAACGCTTGGTCATGTATCTTTCTTACAGGAAGAAAGTTATCTTTGAACACAAGAATGATCAATGAACCGATTTAACCTCATATATTCTGTTTGAGCTACTGCCTGATTATCTCCATAAACCACAACTGACGATGCTAATATGACCTTCCGGACATTGTTTTCAATTCTGACTGTCGGAAACGTAGGTTGCCAATAATGTTTATTTTAATGTAATATCTCCTAAATCGTTTTATATTTTCCAAAAATCAATACAATCTATTCAAAACATTTATTTACATTTCTATTATAATAAGAAGCCATTATAGTTATATTTCTTAATTACAATGTGAGGAATTGCAATTGACCGAAAACACCGATGATCTATCCGATTCAAAATCAACTACAAATATTTTGAATTTCTTGAAAAACAGTTTTTCAATTTATACCGCATTTGTTTTATTTATATTCGCACTTAGTCTGTATATTCGTACCGTACTCCCGTATGACGCCGTATTCAGGGGCGGCATAATAGGATTTGCCGCTGACGATGCCGTATTCCATATGCGCCTTGTAGAAAATCTTCTTGAAAATTTTCCGCATAAAATCTGGTTTGAAGCATTTACATTATATCCTAATGGTCAGGTCTTCCACTTCGGCCCCCTATGGACATACATGATTGCCATTACATCATTAATATTAGGTGC
>JAIORT010000361.1 GCA_021107975.1 Bacteroidales bacterium
GCGGCATCTGTTTTAACTGTAATAAAATCACTTGCAGGGTTAGGGTAAATAGTTAAGGTAGAATTATTTTCTACAGTTTCGATACTTGTTAGTGTGCTATATTCCCAAAAGTCATTAAATACACTTCCGCCATATTCTCCGGTACCGACATATCCTTCATTTCCTATCGCAAATCCTATTGCCCATTGCCGATCACCTCCTCCAAATTCTGCTATTTCTGTCCATGTATTTGTAGTTTGATCCCATTCCCAAAAATCATTAGAATAAAGTGGCAACCAACTATACGTTGTATCAACATAAACACCTGTTCCTATATATAGCTTGCTGCCTATGCAAAAATGAGAAGAATAACTTCTGCCAGCTCCAGCTAAACCCATGGTAGCAGGTATTTCTGCCTTAGCTGTCCATGTGTCAGAGGCTGGATCGTATTCTTGCAGATCATTAGGAAATGGCACAAACGGTTCATTACTAGCACCGGTACAGATATAACCTTTGTTTTCAATTGAAAAGCCAGCAGCTCCATAACGCATTGAAGGAAAATCTGTTTTTTGAGTCCAACTATCTGTAATAGGGTCATACTCCCAAAAATCTTTATAAAAAATCCAACTCATGCCCGGTTTAGCACCTGTTCCAATATATCCTTTACCATCAACAGAAAAACCGGTCGCATGTCTTCGGGCAGAGCCTCCAAAATTTGCTTTTTGTGTCCATGTATCAGTTAGCTGGTCCCATTCCCAAAAATCATTAAGCTCATTCTCATTAATGGAAGCTCCTGTACCTACATAAGCCTTGCTGCCAATCGTAAAAGCTACTGCACTTGTTCTTGTTAATCCCGGAAAATCAGCTTTTGATGACCATGTATCGGTTTCTTGATCATACTCCCATAACTTTGATGAGCCTGTAAAATCAGCATTTATACCTGTTACTATATACCCTTTATCTCCAATACTAAAACTACATGCTTGATCAATACCACTACTTTGTATTGGCACATATTGTTTTTCAGTCCAACTACCATTTTGAGCTATGCTCCATTGTGTTATTAAAACACATAAGATAACGTAAATCAATTTTTTATTCATAATACATTATTTAATTTTATTATTCCTACTCATAAGGCTTTTCGGTGTCGCCCCGTTTTTTATGTGGTCTCCGGACTCCACTTTTAAAACTTTTAATGTGATTAAAATTTTTTTCATTTGTTTAAATTTTTACAATTAATAATTTGTAAAAAAAAAGCAAAATTATTGCAAAAGACTGCTAAGGTCAAATTTTCGGGTATGACAAAAAGGGTACAGAAATAATTATTATTATGACAAAACTAAGTTGGAAGTTGGAAGTCGGAAGACCGAATAAATTTTACTTCGGACTTCCGGCATCCGGCTTCATGTATATTGGAG
>JAIORT010000512.1 GCA_021107975.1 Bacteroidales bacterium
TTGGAGAAGAGGGTCCAAGGATTCCAGGCTTCACCTCCGGTTACGCCCGGCAAGCCAGGGGTCAAGAATTCAAGGGTTTGTTTACTTAAATAACAACGTTGGTAGGCTTTTACAAGCTTTTATCTTTTCCCAGAGTGTCCCTCGTAAAAAAATATAAAAATGATACGAACGCAAGACACGCTGCGCAAAGGAGAAAGGCGCCTTTAAACGCCTGTGCACCTAAAGATGCGCCGGGGTAAAGGTGTTGCATGAGGTTTCCCAGCCCCTGAAGAAATACAGCTGAACCTATCATGGTAAAAAAATTAATGCCGGTCATAGCTGCTCCCGCTTTTTCAATGGGCATAAGCTCCTTGATGTGAGTATACATCACCCCTCCGGCGCTACTCACCAAACCAAAAGAAAAAAACAGAATCGCTAATGTTAAAATACTTGCTTTCTGCGGAAGGAAAGCAAGGGAAAGCAAAACAGCCGCAAGGCTCACAAGTCCCCCAATAACGATCTTTTTGCGTGTTTGCAGTAATTTATCAGATAATATGCCGCAAAATGGTCCACCCAGAATAAAGCCTATGTTCATCAGAAGAATCAGGTTGCCTGCATTAAATGCAGAAAGACCTCTTGCCTTCATGAGATAGGGACCTGCCCAGAGGGTTTGAACAGCAGCATAAACTCCGTATCTACAAAATGTTCCAATGGAGATAATCCAGTAATCTTTCTTTGCAAAAAGGCTGTAAAGATCTGAAAGTATCTCATGCAGATTCATAGAGTTTTCCGGAGTGCCCGGATATCGTGGTGTTTCACGCGGCCTGTCTCGCACAACTAAAAAAAAGATTATAGCTAATAATAAATTTACTGCAGCAATAATTGTAAAAGCAGGTCGCCAATCGACCGCCTTAACCAAAAGTACAAGAGGGGTTGTTGCGGCAATGTTACCTGCCGTTCCCAGGGAGAGAATAAACGCTGATAGTGTCGCAAATCTTAAGGGGCCAAACCAGAGGGTTAAAAGTTTGAAGGATCCCATAAGGTTGCAGGCCATTCCTATTCCTAGCATCAATCGACCCAGGACAAGCATTTCCAGTGAATTGGCCCATGCAAAGATGAGCGCACCGATGACAGCAACGAGAGATAAAACAGTCATGGTTTTTCTCGGACCGATACGGTCAAGATATATTCCTATGGGAATCTGAGTCAAAGCAAAGGCGTAGAAAAAGGCGGCTGACATGAAGCTCAACCCCTTTGTATCAATAGAGACATCCGACATTAACTGCGGGGTGATCACAGCGATGGACGATCTGTAAAACTGGGATAGAACAAACAAAAGTGATGTTATAATAAAGATGGCCCAGCGGCGGGATATGGCAAGTTTCATGTTTGAACCGGTTTATCCTAAAATCAATCTT
>JAIORT010000013.1 GCA_021107975.1 Bacteroidales bacterium
TTCAATACTTCTTCCCTTTTTCATTTATCATCGGCACAAACCTGACTGCAATGATATCTTTTTGTACGATTCTGCCATTCTTTTTTTCTAACAATACTAATTCCTGTGCATAAGATTCGCCGACAGGGATAATCATTTTACCGCCTTCAGTTAGTTGGTCTTTAAGAGGCTGAGGAATGTGGGTTGGGGCGCAGGTAACAATTATTGCATCGAAAGGGCTGTGTTCTTTCCACCCTTTATAACCATCACCAATCTTGACCTTTACGTTATCGTAACCTAATACTTTTAGTAAGTTTTTTGCTTTCGTGCCTAACGATTCAAATATTTCAATCGTATAAACGCTGTCGCATATTTCGGCAAGTACGGCAGCCTGGTAACCCGAACCTGTTCCTATTTCAAGTACTTTTTTAGTACTATCAGGTCCGAGAACCTCTGTCATGAGTGCAACGATGTATGGCTGCGAAATTGTTTGTCCTTCTCCCACAGGCAACGGATGGTCTTCATAAGCCTGGCTTGTATATTCGGGAAGAACGAATAAATGTCTTTCCACTTTTAGCATGGCATCCAGCACTTTTTTATCCTTTACTCCCCTGGCTTTAATCTGGTACCTGACCATATCTTCCCTTTGGGTTGCGTATTGATCTTTTGATGAGTCCTGTGAGTTACATTGACCGAATATGACTGAAATCATTAGAAAAAGTATTAATTTGAAAAGTTTTTTCATTATTTCAACGGGTTAAACAACCTGACAAGATAATAATTTTTTTTGAATAATAAGGGAATATTTAATCAAAATTAATTTTAAGCTGCTCGCTCAGCCTGAAGCTTTTTCTATGATATGGCGAGATGCCATGAGAAGTGATTGCCCGTTTATGGCTTTGTGTAGGATAACCTTTATTTTTTGTCCAATCATAAACGGGGAATTCATGATGTATCTTTTCCATATATTCATCACGGTGAGTTTTTGCTAAAACCGATGCAGCAGCAATTGAAAGGTATATGCCGTCGCCTTTTACAAAGCATTTGTAAGGGATTTGTTTATATGGTTTGAACCTGTTGCCATCTATCAGTAACATTTGAGGTTTTACAGATAATTTATCAATTGCAAGGTGCATGGCAAGGATAGAGGCATTCAAAATATTTATCTCATCAATCTTTTCATTATCTACACTAACAACAGCCCAGGCTACCGCCTGACTTTCAATTTCAGGACGAAGCAGTGTTCTTTGGCGGTGTGTTAGTTTTTTGGAATCATTCAGCAACTCGTTTTGAAATTTTTTTGGTAAAATTACGGCAGCAGCAAATACAGGTCCTGCAAGGCAACCCCTGCCAGCTTCATCGCATCCGGCTTCAATTTTATTATCTGTAAAAGAAATCTTCAGCATAAAAATATATA
>JAIORT010000881.1 GCA_021107975.1 Bacteroidales bacterium
AAAAATTATAAATAAATAGACTTCTAACCATGAAACATATCTGCTGTATTGTCATTATAATAATTTTAATGGGTTGTTCATCCTCACCAACAAACCAAACCATTCAAGAGGATAATGCTCCAAAGGATACTTTCATATACCCAAAGGATGCTTATCAGTTTCATTTTAACGGCAGACATGTTGTGGTTAATGCAATCATAAACGACTCAGTTGAGATATCTCTCCTGTTCGACACGGGGGCACAAACACCACTATTTGATAGCACTTTCACAAGTTTAAACAAAAATAGACTTGGAATAACTTTCCAAAAAACCAATAGACGAACCGTAACACCCGGAGGTGTTATAAAAATTAATAGTCAGATTGTTGGTGAACTCAGCATCAATGCTTTGGGAATGAGCAAAGAATTTAACGGACGTTTTGATATTGCTGATTTATCAAAAACTCGGATGCACACCGATGCCCTCTTCCCTGCATATTGGTTTTTTGAAAACAACATTGTTTTAATGGACTTTGAACACCAATTTTTCAGGATACTATCACAAGACACGCTCGACAAAATTAAAGATCAATATGCTGTGTTCCCTCTTAAAGGCAATTCTGTAACATATTTTACCGTTCCTACCGATGTTGAAATATATGCAGCAAATAGTAGTATTAACCTTAACGGTGAACTTGTTTTGGACATTGGCGCTCCCGGTTTCTTGTATTTACAGGCAGGCAAACGCGCCTTGAGAGACAACAGGGATCCTGTTGTCCCTGTAATTCTACCAGAAGATTTGACAATAATTAAAACTACATCATTATCATGGAATCCGAAAAATACAATTCAGCGGAAAATAATTAATGCAAACCAGATTACAATGCTGGATTCTTTTACTTTCCAAAATGAACAGGTAAATATATTGGATTTTAGAATTACTCCTAAACAAATCGGATTTCTAGGGAATGAGTTTTTTCGGAAATTTCAGGTAATTTTCGATTACAGTAACAATGTGTTTTATTTAAAACCAAACAAGGAGTACTCAAAACCTCATGGCCCATTTGGACTTGGCATGAAACTTTACAGAACATCAGATTCTAAATCGTTATATGTTAACTCTTTGTACGAATCATCAGCAATAGCAAAATCCGGAATACAGTTAGGCGATAAAATCTTAAAAATTAATGGTAAACTAACAGAAGAAATTACAAACGACGACCTAAGGGCGTTGGAATATTCCAATCCTGACACGAAAGTAACTTTTCAAGTACAAAGAGGACAAGAAATTCTTTTTTACGAAGTATTAATTGATAGTTTAATATCCAGTAAATAACTAAGCCAAATAATGAAGTTCAACTTGAAAGCACATACCGCTAACAAACGTAACCGTTGCACAACCCCATAATTATTCA
>JAIORT010000549.1 GCA_021107975.1 Bacteroidales bacterium
GATATATATTTCGCCGGCGTTATATCAAAAGCAGGATTCAGGGCTTTTGATCCGGGATTGCAAACAAGTATTTTTGTCAAATTACCCGATTCGTCAGGTCCTGTCTGATATAAAACTTCATCCTCACTTCTTTGTTCAATTTCAATTTTAGCACCCGAATAACAATTTATATCAAAGGTGGAGAGAGGTGCGGCAACATAAAAAGGAACTCCATATTCTTTTGCAACAATGGCTTTTTCCAGAGTGCCGATTTTATTTGCTACATCTCCGTTGGCAGCAATACGGTCAGCGCCTACAATCATCATGTCAATTTCTCCTTTCGACATGTAATAAGCCCCGGCATTATCAGGAATTATCGCATGAGGTATATTTTCATTTTTTAATTCCCAGGCTGTCAACCGTGCTCCCTGGCTGCGCGGACGGGTTTCGTCAACGTAAACAAAAATGCTTTTCCCTTTTTCTTTAGCTATATAAACCGGAGACAAAGCGCTGCCATAATCCACAAACCCAAGCCAGCCGGCATTACAGTGAGTTTCAATCCTGAACCCGTCTTTGATTAACTCATTCCCGTATTCTCCTATTTGCCTTGCTTCTTCAATGTTTTCATCAGCCATTTTTTGAGCTTCAATAATGGCTTTTTCAACTGATATTTTCCCTGTTTCAAAAACACGGTCAACAGCATAAAACAAGTTTCTGGCAGTAGGGCGCGTTTTTTCAATTTCTTTTTTTGCTTTTAGAATAAATTCCTCAAATCCCGTATCGGGTGCTGAAAGAAAAGCCTGTGCCATAGCAAATCCCGCCGTGGCTCCGATAGCCCCTGCACCTCGTGTAATCATTGTCTTAATAGCATAGCAACAATCCTTGTAAGTATTAGCTTTAAAAATCTTAAATTCAAAAGGAAGCAAAGTTTGGTCGATCATAAAAACCGTTGAGCCTTCCATCCATACGGTTCGGTAATGTTTGTTGTTAATGTTCATTTCTAAAACTTTGACTTCAAAAGTAAAGTTTTTTTATGAAAATTAATTACGTACTTTGCGTAACGCAAATTACGTAATACAATTATGCAAAATACATTACGCAATAAACGTAATTTTTTAAAAACGGATTATTAAAGAAGAAGGTGTTTCTAAACCCACATCAATGGATTTTATTGGGAAATATAACCTTGGAACACCAAGTTCGGTTAAAACAGCATTGAAAGCTTTATTGAAAAAAGAAATGATATTTCAGGATGATGATGCAATAAAGATTTATGACTTCTTTTTTTCTAAATGGCTTAAAAGGCGATAATATAGAAGACCTAACAGGTTTTGAAAACCTGTTAGGTCTTCTAAGTTTTATTCAAGTAATATCAATTTATTAATTTGTTCAAAATTTCCGGTTGATAATTTG
>JAIORT010000688.1 GCA_021107975.1 Bacteroidales bacterium
ATCCCATCAAAATTCCCTGAACTCATCATAAGCAGATTTTTTCCCTGCCAGTCAATCTTCAGGAGGTCATTCATTAATTCCGAAGAATCGGTATAAACTTCAAGATTTGAATTTCCGAACGATTCCTTAACCTGGTCTTCGGAAACAGGAGGTAATTTTTTTAATTGAATTGTATGCGGATTAAAATAAACTTTCGGAATATCAACATTATCCATACAACCTTTATAATGACTAAGAAATTTCTTATTTAAGCTGCTGTAAGTATGTAATTCGATGCAGGCAACCAACTGCCGGTTTTTAAACTGGTTTTTAACTGCTTTAGCTGTGGCTAACAATTTCGAGGGAGAATGGGCAAAATCTTTGAATACCGTTGTGTGTTCATTTGCGGCAACGAGTTCCAGTCTTTTGGAGGCGCCGGTAAAAGAAACAATGGCAGAATAAAATGCTTCATCATCAATACTTAGTTGGTTGCAAACGAGGCGTGCGCCGTTGATGTTTAGCAGATTGTGTTCGCCAAAAACCTTAAGAGCTATTTTCTGACCTTTAAAAATGAGCTTTGTAATCCCGTCTTCAATAACATATTCAGGTATGGAATAGGGCATCTTAATAATATCATCCCTTGCTGATAGCCCTATGGTGTTAACATTTTTATCAGCATTACAATAAATCAGAGTTCCATTGGGAGTAATCAGGTCGGCAAATATTTTAAATTGTTCAACATAGTTATCAAAGGTGGGGAATACATTTATATGATCCCAGGCAATTCCGCTGATAAGAGCAATATCAGGCTTATAAACATGGAACTTGGGTCTTTTATCTAAAGGCGATGTTAAATACTCATCACCTTCAAAAATCATAAACGGCGCTTCATCCGATATTTTAACCATAACGTCAAAGCCTTCAAGCTGGGCGCCGACCATATAATCGCAATTTATTTTAAAATAATTCAGAACATGGAGAATCATTGAGGTGATAGTGGTTTTTCCATGACTCCCGCCAATTACCACCCTTTTCTTATTTTTTGATTGTTCAAACAGATATTCGGGATATGAGAAAATTTTTAGATTCAATTCTTTTGCTTTCAATAATTCAGGGTTGTCTTCCTTTGCGTGCATTCCAAGTATTACAGCATCTATGTTGTTATTAATTCTTTCAGGAAACCATCCGTTTTTATCAGGAAGTATTCCGTATTTTTTCAGCCTTCCTTTTGAGGGTTCAAAAATTTCATCATCCGAACCGGTAACATTATATCCCTTTTTATGCAGAGCTATTGCGAGGTTGTGCATTGCGCTTCCGCCAATGGCTATGAAATGTACTTTCATTTTTTGCTTTTTGGCAAATTTAAGAATAAAAGATATATTTGCACCTTCTGAATTTTTAATAATGAATGA
>JAIORT010000417.1 GCA_021107975.1 Bacteroidales bacterium
AATATTACATATATCGATCACATTGATTGCTGGGGAAAGTTCCTCGATGTTGACAAAGTGTTGATCAGGGAAGTGCCTGTTAGCCACTCACAATATGATGAAATTGAAGCCACAGCTGCGTATTATGCTTCTCAATTATCATCATTCGGGGTTCCTTATGAAGTTTACAGAGTTTATACCCCCAATGACCAGCCTTATACCAATTCTTTGATTTTAAATAAAAAAGTGCTGGTTCCGATAATGGGTTCTTCGTGGGATGATGATGCAATTCAGGCTTATCAGGACGCCATGCCTGGATATGAAATTATTGGGTGCACCGGTGGCTGGGCATCCTCTGATGCATTGCATTGCCGAACCAAAGGAATTGCCGATATAGAAATGTTGTATATTCATCATATACCAATACTGGGAAATGCTCCGGTTCAAACCAACTATCAAATTGATGCTGAAATAACTGCGCACAGTCAGCAGGCAATTTATCCCGATTCGGTATTTATCATTTATAGTGTAAACAGCGGAAGTTATGATACAATTTTAATGACTAATACTTCAGGAAAAAATTATGCAGGAACAATTCCCGGTCAGCCTTATGGCAGTGAGATAGCATACTATCTTTTTGCTGCCGATGGATCGGGCAGAAGCGAAACACATCCTTTTATCGGTGCTCCCGACCCTCATATATTTTACGTTGGCGAACCATCATATCCTGATATTTCTGTAAATCCCTCCGGCTTTGAAGTTACTTTGTTGACCAGTGACAGCACAATAGAACAATTGTCTTTATCAAACCTCGGTCAGATGGGGCTGGACTTTAATATTGATAAACAATATATTTTCAGTAAAGCAAAATCATATTGTTCGTCAAGTGGAGGAGGAAGTGACGAATTTATTCTGAATGTTACCATCGGTTCGATTAACAACACTACAGGACAATCATATTATGCTGATTATACAAGCATTTCTACAGATGTTAATGCAGGTGAATCTTATCCTGTAACTATTACAAATGGTGATACCAGTTGGGAAGCTGATGAATGTGGAATATGGGTTGACTGGAATCAGAATGAAGACTTTTATGATGACGTGCCTGTAATAGTAAGCGGGTCACCCGGTGTAGGTCCTTACACAGCGGATATTGTTCCTCCTTTGGATGCGATGCCAGGTCCAACAAGAATGAGGGTACAGATAATATATGACCAGGCTACTGATCCTTGTATCTCTTCATTTCCTTACGGCGAAGTAGAAGATTACACACTTAATGTCAACTCTGACTTCACAGACTGGCTTACAATTGACCCGCTAACCGGAAATGTTTTGGGGCAAGATTCAACAAATATAAATTTAACATTTAATTCTACCGGTATGGATGAGGGTGATTATTATGCTGATGT
>JAIORT010000380.1 GCA_021107975.1 Bacteroidales bacterium
CTTTTACTCCTTTCTCCACATTATCGGTGATAGTAATTTGTGCGCCGGTTGTTTTCGCAATTTCAAGGCACTGATTTACGAGTTCTTTTTCCGGCTGACCCGACTTAGGCGCCACAGCCTTGAAATCCATTCCCATTTTAGCTGCACCAACTAATAACGAATTACCCACATTATTCCTTGCATCGCCAAGATAGGCATAAGAAATTTTATTTATCGGTTTATCCGAATGTTCCAGCATGGTCATAAAATCAGCAAGTATCTGGGTTGGGTGATATTCATCTGTTAATCCGTTCCAAACCGGCACTCCTGCGTATTCAGCTAATTCTTCAACAATTTTTTGTCCAAAGCCACGGTACTCGATGCCGTCGTACATGCGTCCGAGAACACGTGCAGTATCTTTCATGGTTTCTTTATGCCCTATTTGCGAGCCAGAAGGTCCGAGATAAGAAACTTTTGCACCCTGGTCGTAAGCTGCAACTTCAAATGCACACCTTGTTCGGGTTGATGATTTTTCAAAGATAAGGGCGATATTTTTCCCTTTTAGTCTTTGCTGCTCTGTACCTGCATATTTTGCTTTTTTTAGATCGAATGAAAGATCCAATAAAAACTGAATTTCTTTTGGAGTAAAATCCAGAAGTTTTAAATAATGTCTGTTTCTAAGATTATAAGCCATAGGAAAATGATTTTTGATTTACGATTTATTATTGTTATCGGTTTGCAGCTATGGCACGTGGCCGTTCGCTACTCAAATTTATGTTAATTACTTGTGTTTTCAAATTTACTAATCATTTGTCTTAATGACCCAAAAGCGGCCATATGATATAGGTGCTGTTACCAGCAATATTATTCTTTAAAGTATTTTATTAATTTATCAATTAGTTTTTCATCAATCCTAGAGGCTATTATTTCTCCAGTCGGTATTTCTACATATGCTTTTGGAGCAGATAAAAGTTTGTCATTTAAAATAATTGCGAATCTCTTTCCAATATTTTCTTTTGTCGTAATTCTGAGTTTTTCAGTCCCAATCTCATTTAGTTGAATACATAATTCCGGTTCGTTAGTCGCAGTTACATATTGTTTTATTATTTTTTCGAAATCAGATGTTGTAATTATTGGTATGGTGTCAATCTTTATTATCTTGTCTTTGTCAGTATAATAAGCATATTCAATCCCGTTTTCCGAAGTCAAATAAATACCATTGAATTGATAAACCACTTTTTCCTTTACTGAGCAAGAAACTAAAATGAGTAAAACTAATATTATCAAGTCTATTCTTAATTTATTTTTGTTCATCTCTAATATATTGCTGGTAACTCCTCTATATACCTTATTTACCCTATTCCCTAAACAAATACTATTCTTGTTCCGCCGTCATCAACTCCTAACAAT
>JAIORT010000328.1 GCA_021107975.1 Bacteroidales bacterium
GGATCCTTAACATATTCGTTTATCAAATCGGCCAGGGTTTTGTTCCGAACGTTCCACAGATTTCGGTACTGAAGCGGGAAAATAATTTTAAATAGCATTTTAAACCATTTTCCTTTCCGGTCATAGTCGGCAACTTCATCGGTGATATTGAGCATTTCCTGTACAAAACCCCGGATTCCGTCCGTTTCATCCGGAAAATGTTCTGCAACAAGCCTGATATAGGCCTCCGGGTCCTGCTGTGGGATTGAAATATCAATATTCGGGGTTTTCAGGCGATAGACTTCGGGGAGTCGAACCAGTTCCAGTTTTTTCAGTACGCCTATATTATCAAGAATACGCGCCGCTGTGTTATTATGAATGGATGAACCGTGCAGCGACACTTCAAAGGTGAACTTCCCTCCTTTCCGATCAAAAGACGTTGCATATCCGCCAGGCACACTATGCTGCTCCACTACGGTGACCGGAATCCCCTGCTTTGCCAGGTAAGCCCCACAGCACAACCCGCCCAGTCCCGCACCGATGACTACCGTGGGATAATCCTTTTTGGGCCCCATGCTTTCGGCGTAGGCTGAAATTTTCTTCAAGTCCAGGGCAACACCCGCCGCAGTCATTGCTGAAATGGTAATAAAATTTCTTCTTGAGATTATTTTACCCATGATTTTTCCTCCTTTATACAAGTTTGGATTTTTTCATATTTCTTACTGTACATCCTAAACATGAAGGAAAAATTGTGCAAAGAAAACACGATGAAATGGATAATAGGTAGGATCAAGGGTATATTTCAGGCATGAAACGTTTTTTGTTTTTCGATAAAATAATAATCCAGAGATAGCTTCTGTAGATATCATTTAGCTGCGTTTATTATAAAACCTTTACCGGAGCGCTTTTTCCTGCTATGCCTTTTTATCGTTTTTCCATCCGGATACTTTTATAACAGGATTCCCAGATGGTTTTCTATTTTTTGCTAATTCATGTGCAAAATTCAGGCAATAGCATTATCAGAAATTACTGTCCGGCAATGAAAACATGAGAAAATTATTTTACAGATTCCTTATAGCTCTCACCAAAAGGTTGGGTTCATGGGTTTTTACATTATTTGCCTGGCCGATTGCCACGGGCTTTTTTCTTTTTTCTCCATTAAAAGTGGCGGTCGGTGTACGATTTTATCGAGTGCTTTTCCCGGACAAGAACAGATTATATCATATCTGGTGTACCTGGAGGCAGTATCACAATTTTACTCATGTTTTTCTGGATCGGTTTATGATTATGGGCTCTGAAGGCATTACGCATACATCCGAAGGGTGGGAGTACCTTAAAGAAGCTGTAGAAAATAAGAAAGGTGCGATAATCCTTATGTCTCACATGGGAAACTGGGAGACAGCCGCACA
>JAIORT010000506.1 GCA_021107975.1 Bacteroidales bacterium
TCGATAGTATCATCGCTAAATAAAAATGCTCCGAGGATATTCCTGACCTGCTTTCGAATATCTCCCACAGCAATATCATCAATAGTTTCAAAAACAGTTTTATCAGGATCGAGATAATCGCCCTGGTTCTGGGCAAAATAACCGATTTGTACATTATGCCCGTATTTTAACAGACCCGTATGATCCAACTCTTTCACAATGATCCTCGAAAGGGTTGTCTTGCCTTCGCCGTTCCTGCCGACAAATGCTACCCGGTCGCCTTTTATTAGGGCAAAATTCAGATTTTTCAAAACGTCGGGTTCGCCGAATTTTTTCCCCAGATTTGCTGCTTCCAAAACTACCTTTCCCGATCGGGGCGCCGGCGGAAAGCGAAAATGAATCGCAGACTTGTCAATCTCGTCTATTTCAATTTCTTCCAGTTTGTCCAGCATCTTTATTTTCGACTGAACCTGCCTTGCTTTTGTATTTTTATACCTGAACCGTTCGATAAAGCGTTCTATTTGCCGTACCTGCTTTTGCTGGTTGTTGAATGTTGCCATTTGCCGTTCCAGCCTTTCCTCGCGCATTTTTATATAACCGGAATAACCTGCTTTATAATTATAAATCTTTCCAGGCGATATTTCAAGGGTTCGTTTTGTTACATTGTCAAGAAATGCCCTGTCGTGAGAAACAAGAACAACCGCACCAAAATAATTAATAAGGAACTCTTCTAACCATTGTATTGATTCTATGTCAAGATGATTGGTTGGCTCGTCAAGCAAAATAACATCCGGTTTGCGGAGCAGTATCTTTGCAAGTTCCATACGCATTTGCCAGCCGCTGCTGAATTCATTCACCGGTCTCAAAAAATCTTCCCGTCTGAAACCAAGACCAGTTAAAACTTTTTCAGTATCCGCCTGCATGGTTTGTCCGCCGATAACCTGGAATCTTTCATTGGCTTCGGTAAGCCTGTGGATCAGATTATGATATTCTTTCGATTCGTAGTCAGTCCGTTTGGAGATTTCATCAGAGAGTTTGCTGATCTGTTTTTCTAACTCATGTATTTCGGCAAAAGCAGTTAACGCCTCATCATATATTGATTTGTTACTGTCTGTGTCCATTTCCTGGAGCAGGTAGCCGAGGGTTGTGTTTGCCGGAATAACAACCTCTCCCTGTTGCGGCTGAAGTTCACCTGCGATGATATTTAGCAGGGTTGTCTTCCCGGAGCCGTTTTTTCCGGTCAACCCAATCCTGTCCCTGTCGTTGATAAGGAAGGAGGCATTGCTGAACAAGTCAGTGCCGGTGAAATGTATTGACAGGTTGTTGACAGATATCATTATTTTTTTCTAAAAAAGAGGTGCAAAAATATGAAAAGAAGTTCACAAAGAGAGGCAATTATTTTATCAC
>JAIORT010000248.1 GCA_021107975.1 Bacteroidales bacterium
ATTTTTTTCGGGATTATCTCTCCCAAATACCTGCCGCACAAATCCCGACAAGCAGCGGAGCAGCGCTCAATTAACTTTCTATGCAAAGCAAGCGACACGGAGCCAATACGGGTTCACTTCGTTTCATTAGTACGCATTGGGTACGCAGGTTAACATTTAACTATTAACATTTTTTAATACTCTTGTATGTAATGAATTCGTTTCTTTGTCGTTAATTAATCAAAACCGGTTCATGTGCACACAAACGGAATACGCGATTATTGAAGATCGGATAACCATCTTAAAAAAGGTAAAAATTTTTTCGGAAACCGAAGATGAAGTCTTAATGGAGATAGCCTCGGTTTTAACTGAACTCAAAGTCAGAAGCGGGCAGAATATCTTTAAAAAAGGCGAAGAAGGGGATGCCATGTATATCATAAAAGAAGGCAGCGTAAGGGTGCATGATGGTAACCATGTTCTGTCACGACTGGTATCAGGTCAGGTTTTCGGGGAGTTTGCTTTATTCGATAAAGAATTGCGCTCTGCATCCATTACTGCTGAAGAGCCGACTGTTTTGCTTGAGCTTGACAGGGATGATTTTTACAAAGTAATGGCAGAAAAGGTTGAGGTAACCAAAGGTGTTCTTCGGAAAGTGATCAAACGAATCCGCGAAATGAATGAACTGGAAAGTAAGCTTGCCAGGAGCTATCTGAAAATCCGGAAACAGAAAAACGAGATTGAAGATCAACACCAAAATATCCTTGAACAAAAGTCGAAGCTTGAGAAAAGCAATAAACAACTCATAAAGCTAAATGAAGAAAAGAACAGGCTGATCAGTGTTGTTTCGCATGGCTTAAGAAATCCTCTTACCAGCAGTTTATGTGTGATTGATTTACTACAACAGGATGCAGATAATCTGACAGATGAACAGCAAGAGTATTTCAGGTTGATACATAACAGCCTGAGACGAATAAACAGTATGATAAACCAAATCCTTGATATTGATATCATTGAACTTCAACGTAGTAAATTAAAGACAGAAAAGGTAAACCTGTCAGAGATACTGAGGCAAATTGAAGAAAGCTTTAAATATACCCTTGCAATCAAAAAGTTAAACCTGGATATTAAGCTGCAAAATTTATATGTGGACGTTGACAGGAATTTTGTTTACATCATTTTAGATAATCTTCTGTCAAATGCAATAAAGTTTTCTCCACCTGATAAGAACATCATTATCGACCTGTTTGAATCAGATGGGAAAGCCCGGATTGAGATCAGCGATGAGGGACCCGGTATAAGCCAGGAAGCCTTGCAGACCCTTTTTGACAAACCACAGGCACATGGCAGGCAGACGGATAAAACAGGTCTGTCGATAGTTAAAAAATATGTAAAGGCTATGAATGG
>JAIORT010000191.1 GCA_021107975.1 Bacteroidales bacterium
ATTCCTTAGTGTTTCGTAAAGCGACAATAAAAACAGTGTCCTTCTCAATTCTTTGCGTATGGCTTCCAAATCCATTTACACTTCCATCCAAACTATTCGAGCGGATCTTTTTGAAACCTTTCCCGAAGGGGCAATTTTGATAATGCCACCCATATTTATTGAAAAATAGTTCCTTCGACTTTTCATTAAGAAGCTTGTTTGAATAAAGTGCTTTATCAAATAAATACAGATCGTGAACAGTTGACAGCAGATGGCCATATCCGAAAACAAATGACATGTCAAGGAAAGATGCTTTTTCGAGACCGGTGAAATAGTTATAATTATATCCGATAGCGCGATTTACAATAGGTTGTGCAGTAACATCACCTAATGTATTTTTCATCCCGGCTGGTTTACATATCTTTTCCTGTAATAATTCTTCGTATGATTTGCCTGAAACTTTTTCTATTATCATTCCTAAAAGAGCAAATCCAAAATTGCTGTATTCGTTTCCCTTACCAGGCTTAAAAACAATATCTTGTTCAATGATACAATTAAAAAGTCTTTCCCGTGAATAATATTCCTTCTCAATATCTATCAAATTTGGAATCCTTGATTCACCTGTAATGCCTGCTGTATGTGTAAGGAGATGATGTATAGTAATACCTTCCCCTTTTTCTTTAGGAAATTCCGGCAAATAATCCGTTAGTTTTCCATCAAGTTTCAGTTTTCCTTCCTCCACAAGTTGAAGGATAAGCATAACGGTAATTGGTTTTGTAAATGAAGCAATCCTGAATTTTGTATCACAAGTATTGGGTATGCTATCTTCAATATTTGCAAAACCAACCGCATCTTTATAAATAATTTTTCCATTAACTGATATTAAAACAGCGCCTGAAAATTGGCAATAATCATCCATCATATTTACTATTTGTGCAATTTCCTTTTCAGAATTTTCAGAAAGTGAAAGATCTGGATCAGAATATATTATACCACAACTTGTCAATATAATGAATAATATGGGGATAAATAAAAGAAACAATTTTTTATTAGTTTTCATAGCTTTACTCTTATTTTATAAGTTAGTTAGCATTTCCTCAGCATGTAAATTTTCAGGATTAAGTTTGATTGATTTCTTGTAATTCTTTTTTGCCAACCTTTTATCCCCGTTTTTCATATAAGCCTCACCCAGGCTATCATAAGCATTCCACGAATCAGGATACTCTTTTGTGTTTAATTTGAATATTTCGATAGCATTAGAATTATCACCCGCTTTCAAATATTTATGTCCCAAATGATTAATGGATGTTTCAGTAAATAAGATATCATCACAAGGAATGCTTTTCAAATCATAATATTTTTTCAATCCTTCTTCTATTCCGGATTTTTCTATAATTTCAT
>JAIORT010000708.1 GCA_021107975.1 Bacteroidales bacterium
CTTCCCCAGATCAGGGAATATGAACGGACTTGTACTACGGCCGTCAATGCCTACGTTAAACCCATTACTTACCGGTACTTGAAAAATTTGTCATCCCGGCTTGAAACCATCGGGTTTAAGGGCAAACTCTTTATCATGCTCTCTTCCGGCGGGATCACTAGTGTTGACACAGCAAGGGAATTTCCGGTCAGGATTATTGAATCGGGCCCCACGGCTGCTGTTATTGCATCCCAGCATTACGGAAAGATGTTTAATATCAAGGATATGTTCTGCTTTGACATGGGCGGCACCACGGCAAAATCATGCCTGATCCAAAAAGGCCATGCAGGGCTTGTCTCAACCTTTGAAGTGGGCCGTGTCCAGCGTTTTAAAAAAGGAAGCGGCCTTCCCATCCAGGTACCTGTTGTGGATCTCATGGAGATCGGAGCCGGAGGCGGAAGCATTGCCAAAATCAGTACACTTGGTCTACTTGCGGTCGGTCCTGAAAGCGCCGGTGCAGATCCCGGGCCTGCCTGTTACAAACAGGGCGGGAAAAACCCGACAGTCACGGATGCTGACCTGGTATTGGGATATCTTGATCCTGAATTTTTCCTGGGCGGCACTATGGCCCTTGACCTGGAGCTTTCCAAAAAAGCGATAGAAGAAAAAATTGCCAAACCTCTTGGTACTACTATGGTTGAAGCGGCCTTCGGCATCCATAATCTCATCAACGAGACCATGGCTGCGGCAGCCAAAACCCATATTGCGGAAAAAGGCGGCAATCCCAACATAATAACCATGTCGGCTTTTGGCGGTGCTGGTCCTGTTCATGCCTACGGGCTTGCAAGAAAGATCGGAGCCTCATCTATCCTGGTACCGCCCCTGGCAGGGGTTGGATCTGCCCTTGGATTTTTTACGGCACCCGTGGCATTTGATCTTTCCAGGAGCCACCGTGTGGCTCTTGATGATGCAGATTTCAAAGAGCTTGAACAGCTCTTTAACGCACTTGAACAGGAAAGCGCCGGTATTTTGGAGGATACTGCAAAAGGCCGGGAGATCATATATGAGCGAACCCTTTTAATGCGGTTTGTGGGCCAGGGTGCGGAAACTGACCTTGCCATAGAAACCAAAGCCTTTGATAAATTTTCAAAAGAAGATATCAGAAGACTGTTTGACGAGGAATACAAACGACTTTACGGCAGGACCTACCATGAAACCCCGGTGGAGCTTGTCACTTTCAAGGTAAGAGCTAGTCTTCCCAAACGGCCTTTTTCAATCCCTGAACTTAAAAATAACAATGCTGATATTCAAACTTGCATCAAAGGTGAACGCCCGGCATTTTCCTATATTAAAAAAGATTATATCCCGTTTACGGTCTATGACCGGTCAAAACTCTTTGCC
>JAIORT010000087.1 GCA_021107975.1 Bacteroidales bacterium
ACCGTGTTCAATTGGATTTATTACAAATCTTATGGTTATTAGCCAACCCCTTATGGACTCACGGCATAGGCGAATCAGAAGCTCAATAACGATGACTGCCTGTTAGTTGGGTGCGGTAGATACCAATCAAGTCTCGTGGTTAATACCAACCCCTTTACCGGTTCACTGCCGCACCCAAACTGATTAACGAAAAAGATTATCTTCATCAAACGGCACTTGATCCCGCATGATATAATAAGAGGCACGGGCCAACTTGTTTGCCAAAGCTTTGGTGGCAACCGCTCCGTTGGTCCTGGCCATTTTTTTCTGATAAAACCCCTGAGCCCTGGCACTGTGTCTTATGGCAAAGTGAGCTGCTTCAACATAGGCCCAGGATAGATATTTATTGCCGTTCTTCTTGTTGTTCTCGCCTTTCTTCTTACCGTTGGAAAGTCTATTACTACTGACACAACGGCAATAGGAGGAGAAATTTCCAACTTTGTAAAATCTTCCTATATCTCCTGTTTCAAGCATAATTGTGAGACCCAGAATTATGCCAATGCCAGGTATAGTCGTCAGCATCACAAACTCTTTGCGAAGCTGAACCTGGGATTTTACCTCTTTTTCTATACCTTTGATTATCCTCCCCAAATGCTTAATCGTAGAGATATTATTTTTGGCCATAAAAACCAGATTCGAGGAATCGAACAGGTTGTTTGCATCGCCCATTTTCAGTTTCTTGATGTCGTTTCCTGACATCTTAATTCCAAGATTTCTGGTAACCGTACTTTGAAGGCTTAAAATATTTGCCGTTCTGTGCCTGACGAAAAATAGTCTTCTTCGCAGTAAATCCCGCACGGCTCTTTGTTCTTTTGGATAAATATAACCTTCTGGCAAAATGTTTAAGTGCTTCATATGCGCCAGCCAAAAAGAGTCCCATCTGTCATCTGTGTGTTTTATGCCTTCGTACTGTTTTATCGCCGACGGATTGGCCAGGTGTAACTTGTACCCATGCTTCTGCAAACCGTCTACCAGCCAGTACCAGTTGTATGTTGATTCTACAACTACACCTTTCAGTGTATCCTTAAATGGCTCCAGCGCCATCAAAACACTATTCAACTCGTTTGGTATCCGTTTCCCATAAAGTCTCTGATTTTGCTCATCCATAATACCAATGTAATTATTACTTGAATGTAAATCGATTCCGGCGTATGTTTCCATATGACACCTCCTAAAACCATAAAATTAATGTTACGGACTTACGTACTGGTACCATAGCATCTTTTGCTATGGTTAGGGAGGTGTCATTTCTTTCTGAACTCGTCAGGCTGTAGTGACATTTAGCGAAGCGATCCGAAGGAAAATGTCACGCTTGACGAGTAAACCTTTAGCACAATCTT
>JAIORT010000257.1 GCA_021107975.1 Bacteroidales bacterium
ATTGTGTGGGTTATTTTGAACAGGGTTAGCTGCGGTGTAAAATTCTTTTATTTCCTTAAATCATCAATCTTTCAATCTCCTTCACTTCCCTCGGAATATTCGCCATCAGATCCACTGGTTTATCATCTACCAAAATATCATTCTCAATCCTTATTCCGATACCTTCTTCCTTAATATAAAGCCCCGGTTCGCAGGTAAGTATCATTCCTTTTTTAAATTCCTGGTATTTACCGCCCACATCATGCACATCTAAACCGATGAAGTGAGCCACGCCGTGCATCAGGTATTTGGAATACAAAGGTTGGTCAGCATCCTGCTTTTCAACATCTTCTTTAGTAAACAATCCCAAACTTGTCATTTCCTTTTCCATCATTTTCCAAACCTCTTTATTTACCTTGTCAATGGTGTTTCCGGGTTTATAAAGCTTTATGGCTTTTTTCTGAACCCTTAAAACAGCTTCATAACATTGCCTTTGCCGTGCGGTAAATTTTCCGTTAACCGGGATTGTTCGTGTGCAATCGGCTGCATAGTTACCGTATTCAGCGCCGAAGTCCATTAGTAAAAGGTCGCCATCCTTACATTCCCCGCTGTTTTCAATATAATGAAGCACCAAAGCATTTTTCCCTGATCCGATAACCGGCTGGTAAGCATGTCCCCCGGCGCCATTCATTAGGTATTCATGCGTTATCTCAGCTTCAATTTCATATTCTTTTACGCCGGGTTTAACAAATTTCAGAATACGACTGAAAGCCGATTCGGTAATATCACACGCTTTTCGGATCATCTTAATTTCTTCAGGTTCTTTAACAAGCCTTTGATTTGTAATTAAGGGCGCTAATCTTTCAATATTGTGGGCAGGATATTGCTCTTTTATTCTTGTAGCAAAGCGATTATCGCGATAAGCCACATCCGTTTGATATTTAATATACTCATTAAGATTAATGTAGATATTATCTGAATTTAAAACAAGGTCTCTGAAAACCGCATCAAAGTCATCAAGCCATTTAACGGTTTCCACTCCGGAAATCTTTTTTACTTCTTCTTTTGTATATTTATGCCCTGTCCATGTTTCAAGCTGTTCATTTGGTTTAATGGTAAAAACAATCTCCCTTAATTTTTTATCAGGAAAATCGGGGCATAAGGTTAGAATACATTTTTCCTGTTGCAGCCCTGTAAGGTAAAACATATCCGAATTTTGACGGAAAGGGAAATTCTGGTCAGCGTTGCGGTTTAGTTCATCATTTGCGTTAATTACTGCAACAGAACCGGGCAGGAGTTTTTTAACCAGCTTTACCCGGTTATTAATAAAAAAAGATGTTTTGATGGGTTGGTATCGCATAAGTCTGGGGTTATGTATATTTACTATAGTTTATTCC
>JAIORT010000040.1 GCA_021107975.1 Bacteroidales bacterium
AAAAACGATGAAAGATAGAATGCAGGAAAACTTCCGGAAACCAAACCGACAAATATTGCAATTATAAATGCTTGCAGGAATATCACCGGATTTGAAGCAAGGCTGAAACTTAAGGTTTTATCAGCAATATTATTAAAGTCGGGAAGAAGCATGGAAACAATCAGGATTGCAATTAATAAAGCTGTAATAGATAAGACAATGGACTCGCTGATAAACTGCCGAATCAATTGATTTCTGTATGCGCCGACTACTTTCCTTATACCAACTTCCTTTGCCCTGTTTGCCGACCGTGCAGTAGCCATATTCATATAATTAATTGCCGCTATAAGCAGGATGAAAATAGCAACTGCCGAAAAAATATAAATGTAAGCCATATTACCACTTGGTTGTTCGGCACTTAGTCCCTGGCGAAAATGTGTTTCAGCAAGAGGAGTAGATAAAAGGTTAAAGCTTGCATTGAAACTATCGCCAATAGATTTCATGTATTTATCATAAAAAGCAGGGAATTTTTCATGGATGCTTTCCATGCCGGCATTCTCTTTCAAGAGAAGGTATGTGTAAACGCCAATATTCCAAAACCTGACCGGCTCCATACTGTTAAAATCATCTGCTCCTACTTCTTCGGCAATAGTGGCTGTTGATATCAGCGCATCAAATTTCAAATGTGAATTTCCGGGTAAATTTTTAATAACCCCTGTAACTTTATAATTGCTGCCTCTGCCCGAAGTTATTATTTCGCCCATTGGATTGTTTTTGCCAAAATATTTTTTAGCAATTTTTTCGGTGATAACAATTGTATTAGGTTCGGTTAAACCGGTTTTCGGGTCGCCAATTAAAAATTCATAAGTAAATACATCAAAAATGGTAGAATCTGCCAGGTAAAAATCTTCTTCGTAATATTCTTTTTCGTTGTACCTGAAAAGCGTGTTTCCGACATTAGTTAATCTTACAAATTCTTCTACTTCAGGAAACTCAATTTTTAATGCAGGCCCCATTGGAATAGGAACGATGGCAAACATATCATGCTTGTTGCTGATGGTAAAATCAGATTCAATACGATAAATTCGTTCGTGTCTAATATTATATTTATCATACGAAAGCTCATCCTGAACATATAGTAAAATAAATATTGCAGCAGCAATACCAACGGATAAACCAATGATATTTAAAGTTGTATAGAACCTATTTCTTGTAATATTCCGGTAAAGGCTGAGGAGATAATTTTTAAACATAACCCTTTTGTTTGTATTGACTATTGATTATTACATTTAAACTTCAAGTATTGAGTCCATTCTGAAAAGTCACTTTTTCGCCACTAAACTTGTCCGTATGGAAGCACTAAAACACAAAATCTCACCAAAGGTATTTGGCTG
>JAIORT010000277.1 GCA_021107975.1 Bacteroidales bacterium
ATAAAATAACTCAAACCACCATTATCAGATCGGGCAAATACTTTGTCGGTTGATAAATAAATAATATCCATATTGGTCGGGTCAATATCAATATCAAAAATTGATAATGGAGAACCACCGCCAAAAACAGGTGCATCGTTTATTTTTAACCAAATCTCACCCAAGTCATAAGAAACCCAAAGTGATCCCGGAACAGGAGGTAATATCTCATCATCATATCCGGTTCCTAAATATATTATTGTTTGAGACCCATAAGTTCCAACTGTTAAACAATTACCCATTTGATAATCGTCAGGTGGAGGATTTGTTGGTGTTACTATACTCCAGTTTTGCCCACCGTCAATTGATCGCCAGATATTACCAACAGGAAGCAAAGGTTCTTCCGAAAGAGTTTTAAATTTCATTCCGGTGGTAGCTACAATGATACTGGAAGTAATAAACTTTATGTCGGTTACAAAAGGATCAAGATGTGCATTATTGTTCCAGTCAAGCGGTGTAACCGGTATAAAATCATTCGGGCCTGCAAAAGTTACATTAAAGCCATTTTTATACCCACAAATAACATGATCACTATTTATTGGATCAATAGCCACAGCAGTTACACCTTCTTCATCACCTGTATTTGGAACCGGGAAAAGCCCGTTTGGCGGTATCCATTGATCGTAACCTGTAATTAACGGATTAAAATATTCCTGTGTATAGGCTAAACCGGCATCGGTAGCTACATAACATATACCTTGCGATAGGGAAAATTGGTTAACATTTACACTAATAAATCCAATATTATCAGTATTATTATATGGTCCGTAAATACCTGTTTGGCTTTTCGCAACTCCTACATTATCCGACCCTAAGATTAAATCAATATTTACCGGATGTGTTGCAATTCCGTAATCAGTTAGACCCGGTCCCTGCCATGAATCACCCAGATCATCCGATATAAGACCACCGGGAAATGATAATCTTAAACCATAGCTGTCAGGTGGCATCATTGATACCCAATCGGGGCTAAAATCGGCATCGCTCAATGCTTGTGTTATTCCGGGTACATTTACAGGTTCCCAACCAAATAATCCGCCTGAAAATGATCTATGTAATTCTATTTCCTGTGTTGTTGTGTTAAAGCAGCTTACAAAAATTGTATCACCGGTGATTTGTCCGGGGTGAGTAAAAATATTAATAAAGGATAAAGATGGATCAGGCGGAGGAAGCTCAAATAACATATTTCCATAATATTTATATAATTGATTAATTCCGGTGGGGTTCTTAATAACAAAATAAACCGGAAAACCGTCAATATCATTTGATGATGCAATCCAACTTATTTGTCCGCCTGGTATATATCCGGGTAGTGTATCAATTTTCAGGA
>JAIORT010000619.1 GCA_021107975.1 Bacteroidales bacterium
ATAAATTCTATTTTACCCGTAAACTTATCAATAATCTCTTTTTTTCCAGTGATTTAATAACCTGTATTTTATTAGTAAGAAATCTATTAGTAAGAAGTTTATTAGTAAATGATTTATTACCTAAGTACTTATTATCAAAAGGACTATTTATAAAACTAAATTGAAATAAATATCAAATAATTCTTTAGCACCCTGATAAGAACTTGTTTCGCCTTTTAATACTTTTTCCTCAATAGCAGGTAACATTTTTTTAACAAATCGGTTTTTTTCAAAATTATCCCAAAAATTCTCTTTTATAGTTTCATACATTATTTTTAGTTCCTGTTCTTTTCTTTTTCTTTGGAAGTAACCATTTTCTAATGTAAGATTTTTAAACTCATTAATAATTTCCCAAACCTCTCGAACTCCTTTTTTTGTTATAGCTGAACAAATATCTACTTTTGGTACCCACCCCGAATCCGTTGGCGGGAAAAGATGCAGGGCATTTTCGTATTCATGTTTGGCACGTTTGGCTTTTTGCAGGTTGTCTCCATCGGCTTTATTAATGATGATGGCATCTGCCATTTCCATTATTCCCCGCTTAATGCCCTGTAATTCATCACCTGCGCCTGCAAGCATAAGCAAAAGGAAAAAATCCACCATAGAATGAACTGCTGTTTCGGACTGACCAACTCCGACAGTCTCAACAAAAATTGTATCGAAACCTGCTGCTTCGCAAAGAATAATGATTTCCTTGGTTTTTCTTGCCACGCCGCCCAGCGAACCGGCAGAAGGCGAAGGACGGATAAATGCGTTTTCGTCAGTAGCAAGCTCTTCCATACGGGTTTTATCACCCAGTATGCTTCCCTTTGTACGTTGGCTGCTGGGGTCAATTGCCAGTACGGCTAATTTATGACCCTTATTTGTCAGTTGTTTTCCAAGAGCCTCGATAAATGTACTTTTCCCCACGCCCGGAACTCCCGTAATACCAACACGGATGGAGTTGCCTGAAAACGGAAGGCTTTTTTCAATGATCTCCTGTGCGATTTTCTGATGCTTTGCAAGGGAGCTTTCGATTAGAGTAATAGCTTTGCTTAAAATTGTACGATTACCACTTTTAATACCTTCAACGTATTCCTTAACACTCAGCAGTTCATGTTTTGAGGTTTTAAAAAGCTGTACTGCCTCCGGATTAAAGGACGATGGTTGTTCAATGCCTTTATTGACCTTTAATGCCGAGTCTTTATTCTTTGATTTGCTAATCACTGGAAAAGATAATTTCGGCAAAGATAGTTAAGATTTATATTTATAAATTTTATAATTTTGCAGTCAGTTTTAGTTCTTAAATATTACGAAAAATTAATCTCTCCGTAGCTCAGTTGGCAGAGCA
>JAIORT010000980.1 GCA_021107975.1 Bacteroidales bacterium
TAGTCTTTAATGGTTTTTCCGGGATGATAGTTTTTAGTGAAAAAGATTTTATAAAGTTTATTGCTTGTGGCGGTTTTAAAACTGATTATTTTCTGACAATCATAAGGACTACTACAATACTTTTTGATTTTAGGCTCGCTGACTTCCGTCCCGGCAGGTATCATTGATCTTCCATCTTTAAAGTTAATACATCTCATATTAAACGAATTCCATTCCCAAATGTTGTATGCAGTATACAGTCTTTGTTTCGGTATTGCTTTGTCTTTAGCATGGCAATGAACGGCGGATAGAATTATAATAAGCAGTATGGTTGATGTAATTCTTAATATGTGTCCCATAATTTCCCCCTTTAAGCTTGCTGGTTTTTTATAAAATTTATAAGATAGAACCACTATAGAGTTTAAGAGTCTCTATTATTAACGCAATAAAAATGACATGTCAAATTTTTGATGGACTAGAGTAAACTCATTTTTAAATAAGGGCGTTCTGAAGTCCCGCATGGAAATCAGGATAGAGGCCGCTTGTTCCGTCTGTAATAGCGTATAGAGTCCGTAGAGTATATAGCCAAAGCGGTCCAAATTAAGACAAATGTCCAGACCTGGGCCATGGAGAACGGCTCATTAAATGCGAAAATCGCTGAAAGGAACATACCGCTGGGGGCGATATATTGCAGTAGCCCTACTGTAGAAAGCAAAATACGTCTTGCGCCCAGCGTAAAAAAAAGCAGTGGAACAGCAGTGACCAAAGAGGCTCCCATCAGGAGTAAATCCATTCCATGGCTCACCCGGAATATAGACCCCATTCCCTTTGTATCTAAGTAGACCAGGTAAATTAAGGCGGGAAAAGAAAGTAACATGGTTTCAACGGTTAGCCCTACCAGGGAACTCACCGGGACTACCTTGCGAATCAAACCATAAAACCCGAATGTTAAGGCCAGAGTGATAGAAATCCAGGGAAAGACTCCATGGTGAATAGTAAGATATAAAACACCGGCAGTTGCTAAGAGAACAGCCAGAATTTGAGGTTGTCTCAAGCGTTCTTTTAAAAATATTACCCCCAAAACAACGTTTACCAGCGGGTTGATGTAATATCCGAGACTTGCCTGTAAAAGATGATCGTTATTCACTGCCCATATGTACAGCAACCAGTTGCAGCCTACCAGGATTCCAGTTGCCAAAAGAATAAACAACATGCGTAGATTTGTCACAACATCAATGAATTCTTGCCGGCGACGCTGCAAAATTACTAAAGGCAGGAGAAAGACAAAAGACCATACGATCCGATGCAAAATGATTTCCAAGGCAGGTACTGCTCCAAGCGCTTTCCAATAAAAAGGACTGAGTCCCCATATTAAAAAGGCAGAGG
>JAIORT010000814.1 GCA_021107975.1 Bacteroidales bacterium
CGGATTTCCCGGGGGCCAATCATCTGCTAATACACTACTTAGTCCTAGCATCATAACAAAAACGAAGATCATTGATCGTTTCATAATTAAACTCCTTGATTTATTTTTATTTCCATATTATTCATTTTCGGCGCTATCAACAATCAGGCATAAACATTTTCAATAAAATACTTCTCCTGTGTCAATAAAAAACTCGTGAAGTTGAGCAATCCAAGGAAGGATTTAAAAATGGTTTCCTGTTTAATGCGAAATTCACCGTTAAACAAAGCTTGAGTTTTCTCTTATCGCTTAATGCTCCTTTTATTCCATCGAAGGCGTGTTGTTATGTTGGCGACCTTCAAATAAACCGAGATCCAGAATTTTTTTAATCAGTCGAGAGTTATTTGATCGATTATTTCATTATCAATATTATAAACGGTGATCAACACTGCGCTTTCACTCAATTTCAATGTCATATAATGGTACGTAGTTTCATGAACTTGTAATTGCGGGATATTATTCTTTAGATCCATTAATGGAGCACCACCTCCCCCGCTCACGAAATGAACTATGTCTTTCTCTGAGAGCCGTTCGTAGCAATGATAATGTCCTCCAAAAAACGCTGTGACATTATATTGAACGAGGAGTGTATCTATCTGTTCGATAAGCTTTTCCCGAACTCCATTATTTGCCCCGCTGTAGAGAGGTTTGTGAGCAAAGACGAATTTCCTGGGATAATCTGTGTGAATTTCAAGATCGTTCATAAACCAGAGCAGTTGTTCGTCAGAAAGGATATTATTGTTGTTTGCGAGGATGATTAGATGGGATTGTCCATAGTTGATCGAGTAATATGCTTTAGTTTTTTGGGAGTCTTCACTGAACTTACATGTTGTATCGTGATTTCCTTTCACGGGGATAAACGGAATGTCGATTTCGGAGAGTTCGATATCTTCAAAGAAAGAATTCCAACTTGCAACGTTTCTGACCATATCGCCGAGATTAATGATGAAATCGGCATTTTGCTCAGCGATCTTTCCCAGTATTTCCCGATGAATATCATTCTGGACAGGGAACTCATTCCGATTATCTCCATATACAACAAAGCAGTTTTTCTCCGCTTCCATATTAAAGGTCTGCCCATTAGCAAAAAGACTATCAGCCAGGAAGGGATTGTACCACTCTTCTTCATATTGATTGTCGGAGCTGGGATTGAGAAAATCCCAACTGCAATAGACGACAGTAAATGTGATTATTAGCAGAAGAATTATTTTTACCTTGCCAGCCCAAACTATCTTTTCTCTTTTTTCCATATTATCCTTTTCGGTGTTAGAAACAATCAGTCCAAAACATTTACGAAAAATTCAAATCTGGTGTCAATAAAAA
>JAIORT010000766.1 GCA_021107975.1 Bacteroidales bacterium
TTTTGAGATAGGTTCCAAGAGATACAATAAGTCGTTGCCTGGGACCTTTTTCGGTACGAATGTTTTCGACCAATTGCAATACGGGCGACTTAGAATTTTTGGAAATTGCTTCTCTGAAAAACATTGCTCTACCTCTGATTTTATTAAATCAGCTAAGCATAGAACAATGGATCATGTCAAGATATATTTTTATCTCGCAGTGCTTTACACAGGCACTACATCTGACCCCAAAATTTTATTCCCTTTATTATCAAGAAGTTATGTTTTTCATCAAAATTACCGAAATTTTATAACTAATTGAAATTATTATAAATTACAATTTAAATAAAAATTTAGCTTGAGAAAAGCGCGAAAGTGAGGTTAGAAGAAGTGGCAAGAATTGCCGAGATTGAATTCTCTGATATTGTGGATTCTACGGAGCTAATGGGAAGCAAGCTACGAATAATGCTATCCAGGGAAGGCTTTATTGATGTATGGTTATCCAGAAAACTGACACACAGATTTGGCTATCACTGGGAAGACAAATCCACAGGTTTTTCTTACCGGTACGATAATTTTCCCGACACCAACTGGAAATATGTTTCTACCTATCCGTATCATTTTCACGACGGTTCTCAAGATAAAGTAGTTGACTCCTCAGAATTTGAAAAAGATATTCAAGGTGGCTTTCGGAGTTTTATGAAATGGATAAGATCAAAAATAAAGACACTTGGTGTCACCCATTAAAGGGCGGGTCAAGAGAAAAAACAGCTCTTCCCTCCCCCCAAAATACATCTTTACCCGTTATTTCTTTTTCATCGGTTAGCAGTCAGCAGAATGTAAAAGCCCTTTACCCATTTCAGCTCAAGGCTGTTTTGGGTAAAAACCTGTTCGTTTCAGCTTTAGCCACGGAGGAAGTGCGGGACATCCTATAATCCTTCTGTCAAGCATAAAGGGTGCGTTTTTAATAAACTAATTAATTCAACAAGATAGGAGAACGGCCAATTTGTGGGCGCACTTCTCCTTATAGTTTAAAAAAAAATTTTCGGCGAATCTCCCACTATCGCGAACCACGCATCTGATCGTTACGATTATCCAGCATGCAACAATTAAATGCTGCCACTAATCATCTCTTATCCAGAGTCCAAAGTTCAGTGAGAGGCCCAGGATTGTCCCTCCCGAGGTCATATGCCCCGACATCCTTAATCGGGCTCTCTCGCCGAAGGTGTAAAATCGTCTATTCTATATTTAGATAATCAGGATTAAATACTTCCCTTTTTTTCATCAAAGTCCAGGCGATCACCAGCATTTTTGCAGCCAGCTTAACGCGCATCTTTGTTTTAATCCCACGCTCACGTTCTCTTCCACGAAGAAGTTTGGTA
>JAIORT010000045.1 GCA_021107975.1 Bacteroidales bacterium
TAAAGATTTCTTTAAAAACAGGAGTGATATTAACTTTT
The DNA here is from genome assembly GCA_021107975.1 of Bacteroidales bacterium. Classification (GTDB taxonomy): domain Bacteria; phylum Bacteroidota; class Bacteroidia; order Bacteroidales; family JAADJA01; genus JAADJA01. Next base: position 39 of record JAIORT010000045.1, read on the forward strand.
GTAATTGGGCTAATATACAGTATGATTATTTCAAGCATGAACCTAAAAGGTTGGTTTCATTCACCAATTCTTCATTTTCAAAGAGAGAGATTGCCGGTATATTTTATGGTTTTTCTCCTCGGATCTTTGTGCTACAAGTTAAAGGTTTTTGAATCAAATAATAAAAACAAAAGGTATTATATATTATCTAATGTAGTACTCGCACTTTCACTCAGTGTTTTCACAGCAGTAGCATTGAACTTCTTTTTCAATATAGTTGATCCTGAAAGAAATTACTTTTTTGTTTCAGAGCCAATAGACAGAATATTATATTATAGTTCGCTGCTACTATCTATGCTAAGTTTTTTACAAATCCTGATTCATACTTTTAGATTCCACTTCAACAAAACCAGCAACCTTTTAAATCAATTGAGCAAAAACTCATATTATGTTTATATAATACATGTGATAGTCGTTGGACTTATTGCACTAATTCTGCTTAATATTTCCATACCTGCTATTGTAAAATATCTTATTCTTGCGATATTTACTTATATTTTTAGCAATTTTATTGTGTATGGATACAGAGGTATATTTCATAGAATTATTTCAATGAAATCAGTAATTGCAACAATTCTGGTAGTCATACTCGTTACTTTTGCTTTTTGCGGAAAGCAGAAGAATATAACTACAGGAAATCAACAGCCCACGACTTCTGATACAAATATAATTCTTCCGGGTAAAGGTCTTCATGAGGCAGCACTTACGGGGGATATTGAAGTTATTCGACAGCACATTAAAGCCGGTTCGGACCTGAATGAAAAAGAGCCAGGAGGAGGATCCAGCCCCCTGATCACTGCGGTAACATTTGGCCAGACTGAGGTGGCTTTAGCTTTGATAGAAGCCGGTGCTGATGTGAACTACAAAAACAACGAAGGATCTACTGCTCTTCATGCCGCTGCTTTCTTTTGCCATACCGAAATCGTCAAGGACCTACTGGACAACGGTGCTGATAAAAATATAAAGAACAATGCCGGATCTACTGCCCTGGAATCTGTTGCCGGTCCTTTCGATGATGTTAAAGGCATCTACGACTACATTGGAACTACCCTTGGACCGTTGGGATTGGAACTTGACTACGAGCAGATTAAAATGACTCGTCCCAAGATTGCGGAGATACTGAAATAGAGGTAACCCAATACTTATTAGAAGTTTTACAACACAATTCTAAAGCCGTATCTGTTTACAAAAATCTTGGATTTGAAGTAAGCAGGGAATTTAATTATTTTTCAAAGTTATAAATACAGAAGTTGGTTGTTCTTCAATAACAGAATTTTTACAATA
>JAIORT010000746.1 GCA_021107975.1 Bacteroidales bacterium
ATATCACCGGGTTTGGCAAACGAACATGCCGTTTTGATAGCTTCTCTGCGGTTGGTAATTGAAATCACCTTTTTATAATTTATCGGTTCAACGCCTTTTTCAATGTCTTTAATGACCTGCTCCGGTTCTTCCGAACGGGGATTATCGGAAGTAAGAATAATTTTATCACTTTTCCGGCTTACTATTTGTCCCATTAACGAACGCTTATTCTTATCCCTGTCGCCACCGGCTCCGACAATAGTAATCAGGGTTTCATTCTTTGTCCTGATTGAGGAAATTGTGTCTAATATATTTTTCAAAGCATCAGGTGAATGTGCATAATCTACAATCCCTGTAATATTGTTTTGTAACCTGATAACATCGAACCTGCCTTCAACCGCTTCAACCATGCTGAGAGCAGTGAGCACTTTTGATTTTTCTTCACCAAGCAAAACCGCTGCAGCATACACGGCAAGCAGGTTATATGCATTGAAACTGCCGATAAGCCTGCACCAGAATTCCTGACCGTCAATGTTTAATTCCAATCCTTCAAACTGGTTTTCGATGATTTTGCATTTAAAATCAGAAAGGCTTTTAAGGCTGTATGTTTTTTTCAATGCTTTTGTGTTCTGAAGTATTACTCTGCCGTTTTTATCGTCAATGTTGCTAAGGGCAAAGGCATAGTCAGGAAGTTCATCAAAGAATTTTTTCTTTACCTTTAGATAATTATCAAATGTTTTGTGATAATCGAGATGGTCGTGTGTAATATTTGTAAAAATGCCTCCTTCAAAAATCAGTCCGGCAATCCTGTCCTGTTCAATTGCGTGTGAGCTTACTTCCATAAAACAATGGGTACAACCGGCATATACCATACGGTTAAGGAGTTTATTTATTTGAACCGGGTCGGGAGTAGTATGTGTAGCGCCAATAATTTCATCACCAATTTTGTTTTGAATGGTTGACAGAAGTCCGGCTTTATATCCCAGTTTTTTGAAAAGGTCATAAAGCAGGCTGACAACAGTTGTTTTGCCGTTTGTTCCGGTTACTCCAATAAGCATTAATTTTGAGGATGGGTTCCCGTAGAAGTTGGAAGCTAAGATTCCTAATGCTTTGCTGCTGTTTTTAACTATCAGATAAGTAATGTTTTCAGAAAGTTTTTCAGGAAGAATTTCACAAATGATAATCTTAGCTCCGGCATCAATAGCTTTGGAGATAAACGCATGCCCATCAACTTGTGTTCCTTTAACAGCCACAAAAACGGAATCAGGTTCAACTTTACGTGAATCGAACTCTATAGAACCGACTTCAACATCAGTTGAGCCAATTACTTTTGTAATCTCAATGTTTTTTAATATGTCGTTTAAAAATTTCAATGCTT
>JAIORT010000593.1 GCA_021107975.1 Bacteroidales bacterium
GAAGTAAAACTCCCCGGGTATAATACCGACTTTAAACGAATCAACAGCCGTACCTGTTTCCGTATATCTTAATACCCATCCTTCCTGCACATAATCAACCGGGTCGGAGATATAGATTAAATCGTTAACCCTGTCGAATCCAAGTCCGTAATACATATTTCTTTTTATAAAAGGTTCTGTTGAAATATTTATTGAATCAATATTAAACCTGTATAACCCGCCTGTGTAATAATAATACAAATTATCCCTGTCTTTTCCGGCAACAAGTTTAACAGGATGTTCCTTTTTAGAAGGGAATTCAATATCGTGCAGAATTGAATAATCTGCCGGATTAAGGCAAATTAAATGACCCTCCGAGTCATCCTGCAATTGTATTCCATTCCAGCCCCTGCCTGAGCACAAAACCCAGATATGATTATTTTTATCCGTGGTAATTCCGGTTGGCTTGGGAAAAACCTGTATTGTTTCAATTACTTCGTCCGATTCAGTATCGATAACCGTTATAGTGCTGTCAATATCAAACCCACCCTGGTTCAGGACAAAAACTTTATTCCCTGTTTTTAAAAGCTTTTCCGGTCCGGTTCCTACAGGTATTGATTTTATTATATCATAACTTTCCGTGTCAATCACCTTTACAGTGTTGTCCCAGCATGTAATATAAGCCTTAATTGAATCTATTTCCAGCATATACCGCGGGTAAGGTATGTTTTTTATGGTAGCAATGGCTTTCATTGTTGTGCTTTCAGCCACTTCTATCTTGTCTGCATTATTAACAATGATAAATACCTTATTGTTGATCACATTTACCGATTGAACAATATTACCAAGCAACTTACCATTATTGGCTTGCTGATATATCTTATGATTCGTTTCGCCTGATAATCGGTTATATAAACTCAGTGTGCCTGATCCTGTCGGAAAAAGCCCTTCGTTAACAATAATCACTCCGTTAGTAATATTTATTTGTATTTGGTTTTCAGGAGGCTCATCGTCTTTTTTACAACCTGATAAAATAATTACTATTAAGATTAAGATATAAAGTCTGTATGAATTTTTCATTTGTTTAAAGAATAAAATTAATTAAAAACCGGAAATACCTGCCGGGCATCGGGAAATTTTGTATAGCATGGTATTCCTCATCCCAAATATTATGAATTTCGAACTGCACTTTGATCTTCTTCATCTTTATATCAAAGGTTTTGCTGAGTTGCAGATCACCAATATTGTAAGCAGGAAGAAATTCCGAACAATCTCTTGTTACATACCGTTCTCCCGTAAATGATTGAAGATAACTAAATACAAAACCCCTGAACACAAACATTGCCTGCCCCGAAAAACTATGCTCCGGAACATA
>JAIORT010000015.1 GCA_021107975.1 Bacteroidales bacterium
TTTATCATACCCAGTCCTTCCAGTGCCGACTCATCATTTGGCTGGTTCATCAGCACTTTATTAAAAAGCACCTCTGCCTCACGGAACTTGCCTAATTTAAGGTTTGTCCAGGCATACATTAACAAACCATCATAATCAAAGGGATAAAGATTTACAACTTTTTCAAAATATTTAAGGGCGGTGGTATAATCTTCATTGCCATAATAAATAGAGCCAAGCTTGTAATTTGCCATCGAATTTTGCGGGTCGATCTTCAGTATTTCATTGTACTGCTTTTTCACCTGTTCCCAATTACCAAGAGCCGACGCAGGGTAAACATACCCGAATTTTGCCTCAATTGACAATGGTTTCAATTCAATGGCTTTTTGATAATAAGCTGTTGATTCGGTAAAAAAACCTGCCATGTATGTAAGCCAGCCCAGCCTGAGATTTATCTCATAAGATTCCTCATCATAAACATTTTTTAAAGCATCAATAGCTTTTGAATAGTCGCCGCTGTATTCGTACAGGTAGCTTTTCTCAAATGCATCCTGTATGGTTTTATAGTCCTGTGCTTGCGAAGTAACGGTAATAATTAGTCCCGTTAAAGTCAATAAAAATAATTTCCTTAAAGTTTCCATTTTAGTCCTCCTGTTATTGTGTTATTTTGATAATCCGAACTTATTGTTTTATATGAATTTTCTCCATTATATCTGATAAAAGAACATTCCTCGTTAAAGAACCGGTAACTGAGCGATAATTCAATTTTGTGCGACAAAGTTATGATTAAATTAGCTCCTGCCCCGAATTTAATCTTATCACCCGAATTATGAACTACAAAAGCATTCTCTTTATTGTAATTTATTTTTTCACCAATAGTAATAAATCCTTCTGTCCATATTTTAGGTAAAATTTTTACTCCGGCAAGTTGCTCAAATACAAACCTGTTTTTTTGTTCTTCCCATGCAGAAACAAGGGTGGAGGTCGTATAAAAATCAAGATTGCCTTTTGGAAACCAGGTGAATGACATGCCAAGCTGATATTGATTTTTATTATTCAGGTTTGCATAAGAACCGAACAACCCGAGATTAAAAACTGAAATATTTTTGTACAACCCCAGATATGTAATAAAATTGTTGAACACGGTGTCTCTTTGTTCGATGGTATATACCGGTTTTAAAGAAGGTATTGTGTCGTAAGATTGTGCAAAATATTCTTCCATTTTGTAATTTGCATATATTGTATTGTACCTGACATTTATCCAATGAAAAGCAGGTATCAGTGTAAATCCTTTTCCCAAAGCAATATTTGCATTAATATAAACCTGGTTTTGATAAAGCTTATAGTTTTGATTATACAGGTTTGAATTTTT
>JAIORT010000061.1 GCA_021107975.1 Bacteroidales bacterium
CCTTTATCTCTACTTCCAATTATTATACTCATCCATCAGGCTGACGCAAGTCTCGTCAGGACTATTGACGTAAGTTGTAAGTGTTAATGTTTTCAATGATTTCTGCCAGAAGACAACAGGCATTACATCTCCGCCAAATTCACCGTTGGAATTCAAATAAGATTCAGTATCTAAAAAAGAACCAAGGTTAAGCATAAATGGACTCTTGTTGTCGTACTGAAACAAACCTACACTCTTTATATCATTAAAGTCAATTACAACTTCACCGCATAATACTCCATCCTCTTCAAAAAGGCGCTTGCTTATGACAACAGCATCTTTATAATCATTTTCTATCTGATCACCTTCAAGATAAGTTGATATTAAATCATCAAAATCGCTTTCGGAGATATCAGCTGTATCATCCTTCATCGAAATAATATTGATATACTTAATGGTAAGCGTACCGGAGTGATTATCCTTCAGTTCAAAAGTGTATTCTTTTTTTTCTACCGTGAGGCAACTGCTGACTACTAATGCTAAAAAGAAAAACAGGAATAAGTTGAATTTTGATTTTTTCATGATATAAAGTTTATTACAAAATAAATAAAAAAAACGATAGGTATTAAAAAATTTCTCACAAATATAATTTTTTCCTCTTTTGGGAATTGGATAAAATTTCATTTCATTGAAAACATGTAAAATTAAGCATTTTAGAGCTCAGGTATGATTTTTGATTTGTACGATGACTCAGTGAAATAATTCGAAGAGTTTTTGTTTACCAAAGCTTAAAACAATGATAAAAGAAAGGTAACAACAAATAAATAACATCTTCGGAGTTTTCGATATAATATTATCGGTTATTTCATTCTTTTTTGTGATATAAATTTCATCTTCAGCCAAATTTTGCATTATGAAAACAAAAATTATTTATGTTTTTGTGTCGGTACTACTCCCTGTGTTTATATTTGCACAGGATATCATAGTCAAACCGGGCACGACAGTTACTTTGAATTCAGTAACCTACTTGAAATTAATTAATGGTGGTAACCTGGTGTTAAAGGATGACTATTCAAGTGTTCCGTCATTCCTGCAAAAAGGAACGATAACATTCACAGGGAGCGGTGAAGCCAAAGTTGAGCAATACCTTACAAAAAATGTATGGCATATTGTTGCATCACCTGTAAATAATGGTACCATAGCCTCTTACAGCTGGATGTACCTTTACTACTACCAGGAGTCTGACAACACATGGCATAATATGAATACACCGTTAACAACACCTTTGAATCCGGGTCAGGGTTATTTTGCATGGGCTTATACAAACTACCCATCCTATCCTCCCTCTCCCGATTCGGCTGTACTGAACGG
>JAIORT010000346.1 GCA_021107975.1 Bacteroidales bacterium
AAATCGGCCGATATTAGTATTGATATGGAATCAACACTACAACTGTACCTGGAGGAGATCGACGCCGCTCCCCTGCTGAACGCCGAGCAGGAAAAGGACCTTGCGCGTCGAATTATTAAAGATAATGACCCCGAAGCTCGTGATCGAATGATACGGAGCAATCTTCGCCTCGTGGTTAATATCGCCAAGAAGTACGCTAATCGAGGGATGCCGCTGGCGGATTTGATCGAAGAGGGGAACCTGGGACTGCTCAGGGCGGTAGAGGGGTTTGACCCGGATCACGGCTCGCGCTTCAGTACGTACGCGTCGTGGTGGATCAAGCAGGGCATTAAGCGGTCGCTTATCAATAGTGTTCAGCCAATTCACATTCCAGCTTATATGGTGGAAATGGTTGCCCGCTGGAAACAAACAGCGATGGAACTGGAAGATCAATTCGGACGTCTGCCGTCGATGGAGGAGATGAGCCGGGCCATGCAGGTTTCGCCACGCAAAATAAAGATTATCCGGCGGGCAGTGAAGGCGTTTAGTTCGCCGACGCAGATGCCTATGGCGGAAGAAGCACTGTCGCTCAACGAAATACTCGAAGACGAACGGACGCCACGGCCGGAAGAGGCGGTCTTTAACCAGGACGAAATGCAGACAATAATGCGACTGCTGAACGAGATTGACGAACGCGAAGCGGAAGTACTGCGGTTGCGGTTCGGACTGAACGGTGATGGGCCGCTGACACTGAAAGAGATCGGCAAACAGGTGGGACTGACGCGGGAAAGAGTACGGCAGATCGAAAAAGAATCGCTGGAAAAACTGAATCAGATTCTGACAGCGGACGATTAAACGCAACGCAACCTCTAAACGTACAAGCAGCCGGTAGGGTGGGGCTTTGACCCACACATCAAACATTTTAATACTGTCGTTATTGTTCGTGGCAGTGATTGTCTCGTGCGAGAAAGAGCCTGACAGGGAAGAGTTGGTTGATTCGGGCACCCGTTTATTCCAGCCTGAGCGTTTGTCCAAAACAACAATTGTTCTGGCCGGGCAGTCTTTTTCGGTGGAACTGGCTGTTACCCGCGTCGTCCGTGCTCGGGGATTGATGTTTCGCAGGGAACTGGCCGCTGATGCCGGCATGCTTTTCGTATTCGAAAAAGAACGCCCGCGCAGCTTCTATATGAAGAATTGCCTGATTGATCTGGATGTTGTTTTTATCACCGCTGAGGGGAAAATAGCCCGACAAACGACCATGCGAACGCCTGTGCCCGGTAAGCCTTTGAAGACATACGAAAGCGGCGTCCCTGTCAAATACGCATTAGAACTGCCCGCCGGTACCGCCCGGCGAATAGGCCTCCAAC
>JAIORT010000679.1 GCA_021107975.1 Bacteroidales bacterium
GAGATTTTATCAAAGTCATTAAAAAAGAATTTGTTTTTATCCGAAGGCAGTAACATTAAGTTTATATCGGTAATAAAGCCGGAGATTAATAAAATTCTTAACATAGAATATAATATTAAACAGGAAAATGATATTTTTCGTGTAGGTGCTGTAATTTCGTTTGAAGAAAAGATTTTCTTTAAATTTAAAGGGATATTTAGTGAAGGTTAATAATAAATTTGAAGTTAAAAAATGCTGTGTTATAATTCCTACTTATAACAACTGTAAAACACTTGATAGTGTTATTACAGGAGTTTTAAAATTTACTGATAATATAATTATTGTTAATGATGGCTCAACTGATGAAACTGAAAGTATTTTAGAGAAATACAAAAATCTGCTTATTTTATGTTATCCTGAAAACAAAGGAAAAGGTTATGCTTTAAGAAAAGGATTTGATTTTGCTCACGAAAAAGGATTTGAATATGCCATAACTATTGACTCCGACGGACAACATTCCCCTGATGATATTCCTGTATTTATTGATAAATTAGAAACCGAACCCAAAGCAATAATTGTTGGAGCAAGGAATATGAACAAAGAAAATATTCCGGGTAAAAGCAGCTTCGGACATAAGTTCTCAAATTTCTGGTTCAGATTTGAAACAGGAATTAATTTGCCGGACACTCAATCCGGCTTCCGGCTTTATCCTTTAAAACTAATAGAAAATATACGATTTTTTACTAAAAAGTTTGAATTTGAAATTGAGGTTTTAGTCAGAGCTGCTTGGAAGGGTATAAAAATCACTTCTGTTCCGATAAGTATATTTTATGATTCAAAAGAAAAACGAATTTCTCATTTTCGTCCAATCCGTGATTTTATCAGGGTAAGTATATTAAATTCCGTTTTAGTTTTTATTGCGATTTTATATGTTAAACCTTTTGCGTTCTTAAAAAATTTGAATAAACGAACAGTTAAAGATTTCATTAATAAAAATTTATTATACACCAAAGACTCTAACATTAAAATTGTTTTATCGGTAATGTTGGGAGTTTTTATGGGAATTGCACCTGTGTGGGGTTACCAGTTAATAATTGCAATAGCGCTGGCTTTTTTATTTAAGCTTAATAAATTAATCGTAATTGTTGCTGCCAACATAAGCATTCCGCCGATGATACCTTTAATTTTATATTTGAGTTATATTACCGGAGGTTTAATTTTGGATAAAACAGGCGGCAATAATATTGAATTTTCGGGGATTACTCTTGAGTTCGTAAAGGATAATTTAATACAATATATTGTAGGCAGTATTTTTTTCGGAATAATATTATCATTATGCTTCGGGCTTTTTACTTTTGTTTTTTT
>JAIORT010000456.1 GCA_021107975.1 Bacteroidales bacterium
ACATTTAATCATTATACAATTAACAAAATAACAATTTTATAAAAAAAATAAATTATGTCAAAATTATGTATTGGGCTTTTTTCAGGAAGCCTTGATAAATTAACAGCAGCAGGAGTAATCCTCAGCGGGGCAGCAGCCGATGATATGGATGTAGAAGTTTTTGTCTTGCTTCAAGGCGCTCGTGCTTTTATAAAAGGTAACGAAAACAAAATTGACAATCTGGCAGAAGCTTCTTTTTTAAAAGATGAATTCTTAAGTTCATTAGAAAGATTAAAGGTTTCTACATGGTATGAATTTTTCGAGATGTCTAAAGATATGACAAATGTTAAAATATACATCTGTAGTCTTGCCGGAAAAATATGGGGTGGTGAAAAATTAGAAGACTTTAATGATCTTGTAGATGATATCTGCGGAATAGGCGAATATCTTACATCTGCCGAAGAGGCAGACATACATATGTTTATCTAATACAAGTAAACATTTAAACATCTGTATATCTCATTATAATTATTACTTTTGTAAAAACATTTTTTACAAATATTATAAGTAATATTATGGAGAATATAGAAAAACAGATTAAAGAGTTACAGGAAAAAGTATCTCTATTAGAGAAAGGCACAAAAGACCAATTATCTATCGTTGTTTTCTCTGGTGAATTGGATAAACTCCTTGCAGCATTGATAATTGCCACAGGTGCAACTGCAATGGACATGAAGGTTAAATTGTTCTTTACATTCTGGGCAAGTGCTGCTTTACGCGACAAAAAGAAAAAAGTAACAGGCAAAGATTTTATGTCTAAAATGTTTGGAATAATGTTACCCAAAGGCAGTTCAAAGGTGAAATTATCAAAAATGAATATGGGTGGCATGGGAACATCAATGATGAAAAATTTGATGAAAAAGAAAAATGTTGCTTCACTTGAAGAAATGATTACAACAGCCGGAGAACTTGGCGTTGAAATTAATGTTTGCGAAATGTCGATGGATTTGATGGGAATTAAAAAAGAAGAATTGATTGATTATCCTAATCTTAATATTTGTGGAGTTGCAACATTCTTAGTTGATGCCGAAGAAAGCAAAATTCAATTATTTATATAAACTTTAAAATTTAATAAATCATGACACAAGAAGAATTAAACAATCTAACAGTTAATAAATCTGTTGATGCAAGGGGAACAGCTTGCCCGGGACCCTTATTGGAAGCAAAAAAAGCTATTGGAACCATTGGTTCAGGAGATATCATGGAAATTCTTTCAGCCGATGAAGGAACAAAACGTGATATTCCCAAATGGGCTAATAAAAAGGGCCATGAATATCTTGGCACTGTTGAAGAATCAGGTT
>JAIORT010000815.1 GCA_021107975.1 Bacteroidales bacterium
TTTCAGGACTCCTTCGCTTAATTCTCCTCCGACCTGAAAGGACAAGTAAGCCTGCACGAAGAGGTTTGACGAATACATAAAAAAAGGGCAGTTAGAAAACAACTGCCCTTTTTTGATAAAAGAAAGAAACTCAGGTTATTTTGTCTTAACAAATTTCTTCACCATCATTCCGCCGTTTTCGCCTGTAAGTCGAACATTGTAAAAACCCTCCCGTAAACCGGCAGTATTCAATCTAATCAATTGTTTTCCCGGTTCGAGCCTTATATTTGAAGTATAAACCACCTGTCCGATCTGATTGAAAATATATACCGTTACATTCGAACTCTCGTTTATAGTAACTTCAATACTGGCATTATCAGAAACAGGATTCGGATAAATTTCTCCTACATAAGAAATAATTTGTTTATTGTTGTCAACTGAAAGATAAGCGCTGCTTCCTTTTACAAAAAACTCAACGTTTATGGTTTGATTTTCCTCATCAATGACAACAGTTGCAATTTCCGAATTTACTCCCGGCATTTCCACTTTTAGCTTATATGTTCCGTAAGCCAGGCTTTCAAATTCAAATAAGCCTTGTTCATTACTTTGAATATAAGTAATAGCGTTTTCATTTTCGTCCATTAACACAATTGTTATGTTTTCGCCCGGTCCGCCTTTACCATCGTCAAAGCTGACAGTACCGCTGATATTTCCCGGTCCCTGGTTAAACATGCCAATAGGTATCAGGTTAATATCGTATGGATTATTAGGATCGCCTAATGAAATCACTGTGGCATCGAACCAGAACAAGGCATCACCGTAATAAGTCGGGAAATAATTCAAGAAGTACTGTGATTGCGGAGTTAACCCTGCAACCATATAGTAGTCGCCATCAGGAACATCTTCAAAGAAATAAGTACCTGTTCCGGGTTCTGTCATTGTAAAATCATAAATAAACGAACCATTAACGTCCAATCCGAACAATCCGACCAATGCATAATCGGCAGGTGTGCTTTCTATATAGATAGTACCGAATAATTCATGTCCCATTTGACCTCCGAGGTATATATCCTGGCATGACTCAGCTACACAGCTATCTCCAGCCAGATTATATGAATATGTTGTCAGGCAAACTGTAAATACACTTCCCATTGTCGGATCGAATGTATGAGTAACTTGCTGTCCGTAGTCCATATTTCCGTCTCCGAAATCCCAAATCCATTCGTTAGCAGGATATGGTAATGATTCACCGTAGAAATCATAAGTGAAATTATTAGATGATTCGTACCAGAACCAATTTTCGCAATCGCCTCCCTGGTTGCCTACCCAAACTTCCTGCATAGAAGTGGCAATACAAG
>JAIORT010000059.1 GCA_021107975.1 Bacteroidales bacterium
ATTTGTAATCCCCATTATCTCTTTAAATCTTTTACTATGAAATTTGTATTAAAGATATTACTGACTGCAGTTATCGTTATTATTACTGCCTACCTTTTGCCCGGAGTACATGTCAGAGATTTTCTGTCGGCAATAATTGTTGCATTTATCCTGGCTTTACTAAACGGTTTCTTAAAGCCTGTGCTTGTATTTTTAACCATTCCTATTACGATTTTAACATTAGGATTGTTTTTATTAGTGATAAATGCTGTTATTATTTTAATTGCGAGCAGTCTGGTATCAGGGTTTTATGTTGAAGGGTTTTGGTGGGCGCTTTTATTCAGCCTTATTATGTCCTTGATATCGTATTTATTGGGGATAAGAGATAGAGAATAATTGTAACTGTTCACGGTATTTAAATGACGGAAGCTCTTTCGGATTTAAGCGAAAGCAATGTGGGATGGCTAATCCGAAAGTTAATAACCTGGGATTTGTAATCCCAATTATCCCACGCACCACGCTCTATGTTCCATAACGCTTGAAAAAGGAATAGATTTTAGCCATTATAAAACCCAGTCCACATCCTGCAATTATACCTGCAATCACATCACCGGGATAATGAACACCGAGATAAATCCTGGAGTAAGAAATAAAAGCAGCCCATAAAAAAATTAAAAAGCTAAAGTATTTTATCTTTTTACCTAACAGGAAAGAAAGAAAAGCAGCCAATGCAAAATGATTGCTTGCATGAGATGAGAAAAATCCAAATTCTCCGCCACATTTATTTTTTACAAGATGTACCAAGCCTTCCAGTGCAGGTTCGTGACAAGGTCTGAGCCGCATTATCATATTTTTTAATAGAACTGATACCTGATCACTTACTGTAATTAAAACGGTTAGGGAAATTAATATCCAGATGGTATCTTTTTTATAGTGTTTAATCAGCAAATACATAAAGAAGATATATAACGGAATCCAGATTAACTTATCGCTTGCCCAATACATAATGAAATCCCAAAAATCGTTGTGTTTTTCATTAATGAAAAAGAAAAGCTCCGTGTCCCAATATTTAAGTGTTTCTATCATAATTATAGCGCTCTTTCGGATTTGAGCGAAGGACTTGTGTGCCTGCTAATCCGAAAGTTAATAACAGTGGATTTGTAATCCTCATTAACCATTTTATTCAATTAATTCCACATCCAATAACGTCGTGGATTACAAATCCTATATTATTCCGCTTCGGATTATTCTGCGTACAAAATACCCTACCCTCAAATCCGAAGCAGCCGTTGCGCAAAAGCCCGTTGCGCTCTTTCGGATTTAAGCGAAGGACTTGTGTGCCTGCTAATCCGAAAGT
>JAIORT010000909.1 GCA_021107975.1 Bacteroidales bacterium
TGTGATTTATAATGTGTACATTTGGTAAGCTTTCACCTTCTTCTGTAATAATTGCACCATACAATTTTACTGAACTAACAAATTGTCCATTAACCGTAAAGTGAATTAATAATAGAAAAAGTATTGACAATAAAATTCTTACCATCGTATTTTATTTAACGAACAAAATTACTATTTAGCACGATTTCAAATTGTTAATAATCGTTAATTATTTGTATCTTAAAAAGTTAATCTAAATGTTAGACCGGAATATTCACCTGAGTAAGGAGCTATCGAAATTGTATTTTTGTTTTTCTTTTTAATTTTATGAAGATATGGATTTAAAATCCCCACTGCAGCACCCACAGCAGTTCCAAACATAATATCTGTAGGAAAATGCTTTAATCCCCGGTACCTGTAATAACCTACAAAAGCCGGTGGAATTAATGCTGCTGCAAACAGTAACCATTTTTTTGCCCCCAATTCAGGATGATAATCGCTGTAAACTTTTGCCATAAAAAAGGATGCTCCGGCAGCCCATGAGGAATGGCCACTGAAAAATGAATCAGTTGTACCGGTTCCTGACTTTTCATCAAACGGAACGTCATCATAATAAACAAAGGGACGTTTTCTTGTTGTAAACATGGGTCCGGCCCAGGTGAAAAGATTGGAGTTTACTGACTGTGTTTCCAAATATAGCAATGCTATATCAAACCAGCTTTGACGGATTTCCGCATCTAAAAATAACAGGACAGGCATAAAGATGGAAATGTTCATTCCCCAATTCGATATTTTTTGAGCTTGTAATCGTTGTGAGGAACATTGGAAAACAGCTCTTCGGTCAAAAGCCCAAATATCATTTTTATCTAAAGAGATAATTTGAAGGGAGTCCAGCGTAGGTTTTTGTTTTAATCGACCGAATCCGTAGTAATTAATGGCATATAGTCCAACAGTGAGTGGAATTTCAAATTTATAATTAAGGCTGTAAACCTTTTTGTATTCAGATTTACTATCCTGCCCGTTTGTATTAATTAAAACCAAACATATAATTATAAATAAAAACCCTTTTCTCACAAGTTATTTGATTATTGCTTAGATATTGAATTTATCATGAGATAAATATAATTTATCAGCATCATCTAATTTTGGAAGTATGGTTTCCTTTTTTTTCTGGAATCGCTGCATTCGTCTTAATATCTTATCCAGCATTTTTACGGCTTTTTTTATATAAACACCTTTATTTAACATTACACACTCAGCACGTTGAGCCATGGCTGCATCTGTTATTTCAGCTCTTGATGGAACTCCTTTTTTCGCCAGGTTTTCCAATACCTGTGTTGCCCAAACATCAGGTA
>JAIORT010000773.1 GCA_021107975.1 Bacteroidales bacterium
CAAGAAAAAGTTATAAGATTTTTTTAAATCCCCCCCATTTTTTTATATTTGCCAATAATTTGAAAACAACTAAAATAATTAAAACAATGTCAAACAAAGTAGCATTAATTTCAGGAATTACGGGCCAGGACGGAGCTTACCTGGCAGAATATCTTTTAAAAAAAGGATATATCGTTCATGGTTTGAAGCGGAGGGCATCATTGTTCAATACCAACAGGATTGACCATTTATACCAGGATCCGCATATCGATAACCGAAATTTCTATCTTCATTATAGCGACCTGACCGATTCAACGAATCTGATCAGGATAATAAGCGACACCAAACCCGATGAGATATACAATCTTGGCGCAATGTCGCATGTAAAGGTTAGTTTCGACACTCCTGAATATACTGCCAATGCCGATGGTATTGGAGCTTTAAGGATGCTTGAAGCTATCCGGTTTCTCGGATTAACTGAAAAAACAAGATTTTACCAGGCTTCAACAAGCGAACTCTATGGTCTTGTTCAGGAAGTACCACAAAGCGAGAAAACACCCTTTTATCCGCGCAGTCCTTATGCTGTAGCTAAGTTATACGCTTACTGGATATGTGTTAACTATCGTGAAGCGTATAATATTTTTGCCAGTAACGGGATACTGTTTAATCACGAATCGCCGATAAGAGGCGAAACTTTTGTAACCCGGAAAATTACAATGGCTGTTGCTAAAATTGCAGTCGGGCTTCAGGAAACATTGTATTTAGGTAATATGTCAGCAAAAAGAGACTGGGGTCATGCCAAAGACTATATCATAGCTATGTACCTTATTCTTCAGCATGACAAACCGGATGATTTTGTAATTTCAACCGGAACTACTACTGAAGTGAGGGAATTTGTCAGAATGGCATTTGATGAGCTTGGAATTGAAATTGAATTTAGAGGAGAAGGGGAAAATGAAAAGGGGTATGTTGTTAAATGCAATGACCCGCAATACCAGCTCGAAACAGGGAAAGAAGTTGTAGCCGTTGACCCCGCTTATTTCAGACCGACTGAAGTTGAGTTATTAATTGGTGATCCTTCCAAAGCTAATAATGAGCTGGGATGGAAGCCTAAATACGATTTAAAAGGTTTGGTCAGTGATATGGTTAAATCAGACATCAAATTGGTACATCGGGATAAATACCTGAAAGATGGCGGATATCAAATTATGAGTTATTTTGAGTAACATAATGATGTTATTTGTTATTAGTTATACGTTAAAAGTTATTCGTTATAGGTTAAAAGTTAATTGTTAGAGTTTAATTTTACAAAAATGAAAAAAGACAGTAAAATATATATTGCCGGGCA
>JAIORT010000822.1 GCA_021107975.1 Bacteroidales bacterium
AGAATTATCTTGATCATAGGAAATGCGTCAATTGCGGTTTTGAATGGGATGTCCATCGTGCTGAAACAAGTAAGCACACAATACGGCATTAAAAAATATAGATAAAAATGAAAACAGGAGTTGCTCATATCGGGCAACTCCTGTTTTAATACAATAAAAAAAGGGCAGCAAAATGATTGGCTGCGACCTACTCTTCCACACAGTCGCCCATGCAGTACCATCAGCGCACGTGTGCTTAACTTCTGTGTTCGGGATGGGAACAGGTGTGACCACACGGCTATAACAACCAATCATTTCACTGCCCATATAAAAAATAGGTAGTGATTAAAGTAAGAGATAAAAAGAGAAAAAGTAAGGCTTCGACTAATTAGTATTACTCGGCTAAATACATTGCTGTACTTACACCTGTAACCTATCAACCTTGTAGTCTACAAGGAGTCTAAAAGATGTCTAATCTTGGAGTTGGCTTCCCGCTTATATGCATTCAGCAGTTATCCATTCCAGACTTAGCTATACGGCAATGCAACTGGCGTCACAACCGTTACACCAGAGGTCTGTCCACATTGGTCCTCTCGTACTAAATGTGGATCTCCTCAAACATCTTACGCCCACGAAGGATAGGGACCGAACTGTCTCACGACGTTCTGAACCCAGCTCGCGTACCACTTTAAATGGCGAACAGCCATACCCTTGGGACCTTCTTCAGCCCCAGGATGTGATGAGCCGACATCGAGGTGCCAAACAGCGCCGTCGCTATGGACGCTCGGGCGCTATCAGCCTGTTATCCCCGGAGTACCTTTTATCCGTTGAGCTATCCCCCTTCCATACGGTGGGATAGGATCACTAAGACCTGCTTTCGCATCTGCTTGACCCGTCGGTCTTGCAGTTAAGCTCCCTTATGCCTTTGCACTCTACGCGTGGTTACCAATCACGCTGAGGGAACCTTTGTACGCCTCCGTTACATTTTAGGAGGCGACCGCCCCAGTCAAACTGCCCTCCTGGCACTGTTCTCATACCTCATAAAGGCACGAGTTAGTATTCCGATATCATTAGGGTGGTATTTCAACGTTGGCTCCACCCCGGCTAGCGCCGTGGCTTCAAAGCCTCCCACCTATCCTACACAAACAACACCAAAATACAATACCAAAATGCAGTAAAGGTTCACGGGGTCTTTCCGTCCTTTCGCGGGTAGGCGGCATCTTCACCGCCACTGCAATTTCACCGAGTCCCTGGTTGAGACAGCGCCCAAGTCGTTACACCATTCGTGCAGGTCGGAACTTACCCGACAAGGAATTTCGCTACCTTAGGACCGTTATAGTTACGG
>JAIORT010000462.1 GCA_021107975.1 Bacteroidales bacterium
TTTTAGCGATCTAAGAGAGGTTTTACCTTCCCTGTCTAGAGATCAGGTGCAAAAACTGCTTGCCGAAATGAAAAGGCAGATAGGAAAAATACAAGACAGTATTAACATGGGTCTATAGTAGACTTCATTTCAAAAAACCCGCATGATCCCATAATTTTTAAGCCTGCCCAAAGCCGGAAATACGAACAATATTCACAATATTTTTATTCAATTGAGAATATTTCGAGTATTTTTCTTGATTTCTTTTAAAAAGTGATATAAAAAAGTTACCGTTTAGGGAAAAAGAGGTATGTAAAAATCCCAGATTATGAAAAATTAAACGGAGACAATGTGATGGAAAGAAGTGTTTGGAATAAATTAAAAGCGTGGCAGACTAAAGACAACCGAAAGCCCCTTATTTTAAAAGGAGCCCGTCAAGTTGGTAAGACCTACATTTTAAAGGCTTTTGGTAAAGAATGTTTTCCTATGTTTCATTATGCAAATTTTGAAAAAGATGAACAATTAGCAAAAATTTTCGAAAACGATTTAGAGCCAAAAAGGATAGTACAAGAATTATGTTTTTATTTAGACACATCGATAGATACCGGTAATGATCTTCTTATTTTTGACGAAATCCAGCATTGCCCCAGGGCATTAACCAGTCTTAAATATTTTCAGGAAGAGTTGCCCGACCTTGCTCTTTGTGCTGCAGGGTCTCTTTTAGGGATTCATTTGAGCGACGAATCATTTCCTGTCGGCAAGGTGGAATATTGCAGGATGTTTCCAATGTCATTTGAAGAATTTTTAAAAGGTGCGGGAGATGATAAATCTTTTAATTTTTTAAGTAATCAGCAGTCTATCGATTCAATTCCTGAAGTCATTCACACTCATTTGTGGAATCAACTCAAGATATATTTTGTGGTAGGTGGCCTTCCGGAAGTTGTTCAAACTTATGCAGATAAAAAGGATGATCTCTTCGTTGCACTAAAATTAGTCAGGAAGAAACAGGAGGATCTAATATCAACGTATCATGCTGATATGGCAAAGCATTCGGGGAAACAAAATGCCATGCAAATTGAAAGGTTATGGAGAAATATTCCTGCTCAACTTGCAAGAGAGCAGGACGGATCTGCACCTAAGTTTAAATTTAAGGGAATAATACCAGGGATAAAAGCATTTTCAAGATTGTCAGGTACTATTGACTGGTTAAAAACAGCAGGGCTTATTATTCAGACCTATATTGTAAATAGCGGCGAATTGCCATTTTCAGCGCATATCAAAGACAATCTCTTTAAATTGTATTTTTTTGATACAGGCATGCTGGGTGCTATCAGCAATTT
>JAIORT010000609.1 GCA_021107975.1 Bacteroidales bacterium
GACTATATCAAAATGAAAAGCAGAAGCAGGATGAAAAAAAACAAAAACTGCATGATAACAAGGATGAAATAGCATGGGGCAGCCAGATAAGGTCATATGTCCTTCATCCTTATCAGATGGTCAAGGATCACCGGATAAATCTTGAAGTTGGCGACGTCAACAGCGTTCTTGATGGAGCAATAGATCCTTTCATAGAGGGGGTGCTTCTTTCGCGCTAACTTTATGAATCCTGTTAATATTATTGATAAGTACTACAAAAGCAATTCAAGGGCATATGAGATTCTAATTCAACACGGCAAACAGGTCGCAAGAAAAGCCCTTGATGCCGCCAAAAATGTACCCCAATTAAACCCGGATCTTGATTTTATAAAAGAAGCTGCGATGCTGCACGATATCGGCATGTTTTTGACGAATGTCGCTGAACTGGGTTGTAAAGGCAAAAATCCGTATATTTGTCATGGATATCTGGGCCGTGAAATACTGGAAAAGATCGGGCTTCCAAGACATGCTCTTGTCTGCGAACGTCATGTTGGCGTAGGTATAACAATAGAAGATATTAACAGATATGCCCTTCCGCTGCCAAAGCGCGATATGCTTCCTGTTTCAATAGAAGAGCAGATAATATGCTTTGCAGACAAGTTTTTTTCCAAAAAACGGGATTCACTAAAAAAAGAAAAATCTGTTGAAGATATAAAGCAATACCTTAAACCCTATGGTGTTGAGAAAGTTAGAAGGTTTCAATCCTGGGTTGATCTGTTTGAGCGGACATAAGAAAAGACAGTGCCTGAAGTTAATGGAAAGTAAAAAATGAAACAAAATTCAGAAATACTCATTTACCAGACAAAAGATAACGAAATCAGGATAGAAACCCGTTTAAAAGATGAAACGGTTTGGCTTACCCAAGATCAAATGGCAATGCTTTTTGGGAAAGCGAAATCTACCATAAATGAGCATATTAAAAATATTTATGCAGAAGAAGAGCTGGAAGAGAACCAAACTTTGAAGAAATTCGGAATTTCCGAATTTCAGCAGAAAGCGCCAAATTACTATAACCTTGATGTAATAATTTCAGTTGGTTACAGAGTAAAATCCAATCAGGGAACACAGTTCAGACAATGGGCAACAAATGGCAGACTGATGAAAATGAATAAATCACATAACGAATAAGGATAGATTGTGAGAGCAAAGCGAATCACGATCTTATTCGGTTGATAAACAAGCCCGGCGTATCTGTATATTAAGGAATAAGGGGCAGGAAAAGTGTGTCGTCAAGAAGCATACTTTTTTCAAGGCACATGGCGTTTAAAAATACGAATA
>JAIORT010000229.1 GCA_021107975.1 Bacteroidales bacterium
ACGACAGGTTATCTCAAAGCTTCAAATATTAAATCCGAACATATTTTTACCGGGTCTATGCTGCTGTTTTTATCTACCATGACGATGGTAACTCTTTCAGACCATATCATGATAATGTGGATTGCCATAGAGGCGACTACGCTGGCCAGTGCACCGCTGATTTATACCCACAGGACTGCAGCGTCACTTGAAGCTACCTGGAAATATGTCCTGATTTGTTCCGTGGGTATTGCCATGGCGCTGTTGGGTTCGGTTCTGATTACTATTTCCATGGATGTGGGTAATGTAAATGTGCCGGTTTCTTTTTCCGCCCTTACCGCTTATGCAAAAGATCTTGATTCCATGTGGCTGAAAGCAGGTTTTGTTTTTATTCTTGTCGGATACGGCACTAAAATGGGTCTTGCCCCTATGCACACATGGCTTCCCGATGCCCACAGTGAAGCCCCCAGCCCGGCATCAGCCCTTTTGTCCGGCGTTTTACTTAACTGTGCGTATCTCGGAATTTTTAAAACCAACAAAATCATGTGTGCTGCGGGCCTTGGCGATTTTTCAGGTAGTATTTTGATAGCCTTCGGCCTGACTTCCATTTTAGCAGCAGCTACTTTTATTCTAAAACAAACGGAATATAAAAGACTGCTGGCATATTCGAGCATTGAAAACATGGGAATTATTGCCTTTGGAACAGGTATTGGTGGAATTGGTGCATATGGGGCAATGATATGCCTGATTCACCACAGCCTGATTAAATCTTCCCTGTTTCTGACTTCAGGCAATATTTTACTGGGTTACGGCAGTCGGATGATTGAGGATACAGGGAAACTGGTTAAACTGATGCCAAGGAGCTTTGTCGCATTCTTTGGAGGGTTTGTCGGTATTTCCGGGTTCCCGCCCTTTGGGATTTTTATCGGAGAGTTGTTTATTATTGTCGGCGTATTCAGGACCGGTCATTATGTGCTGGCTGGAATTTTTATCCTGAGCCTGTGCGTCATCTTTGCCGGTTTTGCAAACCAGGTTATGAAAATATCTTTTAATAGTACAAACGCAACTACCCGGTTAAAGGAAAAAACAGGTATGATCTGGCCCCAGTACGCCTTGCTTTTAACCTCGCTGGTCTTGAGTTTATGGATTCCGGATACCCTGTACAGGACAATAATCCATGCGGTGACATCCATCGGTGGAGGATTTTAATGAAGACTGATTTTTTAAAGATTTCAAATGGTGCATCAATCGCAAGAGATGTGATCCCGCATCTTTCCTTTGATAATTTTCATCAGGAAGCGATAAATATTGTTAAAAACAATGGAAAAGTCGTCCA
>JAIORT010000139.1 GCA_021107975.1 Bacteroidales bacterium
CCCGAGAGGCGCAAGGCTGCCGCCTACAAAGGCAGCTCTGGATATTTTATAGGCAAGAGAGAGCTCTCCAAATGTATCCCAGAGGATGACAGTTCCCTGTGATACAAGGTGTTCTGTTTGGGAACGTAAAATCCAGGGTATATCAAGGCGACTCAAAATATCTTTCCAGTGCTTTATTCTGTGCATATGCCTTGGAAAGAGTCCGATAACCGTTCCGGGATGCCTGCTTAAGATGTCTGCAATGATTTTTTCGATGAGGTGTTCTTCCTCATGTCTAACCGATCCGAGTACAAGGAACGGTGTTTCAAGTGGAATAATGCTTTCAAGAGGATTCTTGAATTCAGGCGTTAATTCCATACTACCGATACGATCAAATTTGATGTTTGGCATAACATCAACTCGATCTTTACCGAACAGGGTGGCGAATCGTTCGGCATCTTTTTTAGAGATAGCAAGGATTTTATCCGGTTTAAGTATATGCCACAGTGAAGGCCAGAAGAGATATCTTGACAGGCTTTTAGATGTTATCCTGCCGTTTATGATGAGGATTTTACAACCATATTTCTTTAGGGAAGCCAAGTGACCCGGCCACATCTCAGATTCCAGGAGAACCATGATTTTAGGGCTGATGTTCCTGACGGCTTGCGCCATAATAGCGGGTTTGTCAAATGGGAAATATGCCGCAAAAGCAGTTAAGTTTTTATTATTTAGTGTAATTTCACTTATGGCTCGCTTAAGGATTTCTATTCCCTGGCTGGTATTGGAAGTTACCAGGACCCGCACTGGTTTATCAGTCTTAATATTGTTAAGAAGTTCTTCGGCCAGAAAAGCTTCTCCAACGGATGCGGCTTGAATCCACAGATCCGCTTCAGGCAGCTTTTCACGAAGTGTCCGTTGCCTGAAGCCTTCAGCAAGGCGCTTGTTTAGGCGAAGTACCGGAATAGAAACAACCCATCCAATATTATAGAGACAAAAGGCGATTTTTATCAATAGAGTGCTCGTCATAAGGTAAGATACTAATGGAAAGACGAAGGAGTGTCAATTTTAATCCTACTCTCAAACGTTATACGTTGACAGCTTCTTTTCTGTTTGTTACTCGTTAGCCTCATTTACATTCAACAGACCAATTTTGTTTAACAAAATAAGAATATTTCTGCAGATGAAAAGAGAAGAAAAATTTCCACATAAATACAGAAAATCATATCACATTCGCAGTGCATTAATAACTTTTATTGCAGGTCTGCCCTATAAGTACATTGAAAGCATAGGTTGAGGCCTTGGGATGCTTATGTATTTTGTGGACGTACCTCACCG
>JAIORT010000067.1 GCA_021107975.1 Bacteroidales bacterium
TATTATTTAAAATCGTATGAAATCAACAAAAAAATTGATGACAAAGAAAGGGTTACAATTTCATTAAATAATATTGGTACGATATATGAAAAATTAGATAATTACGATAAAGCATTGGAATATTATCAAAAAGCATTCCTGTTAATGGAAGGTATTAATAATCCTATAGCTATTTCATCAGCAATTCATAATATCGGTTATATTTATTTTCAAATGCAGGAATATGATACTGCATTGTATTATTTTAATAAATCGTTACAAATCAGGGAAAAAAACAATTTGAAAAGGGGAATTGCCTTTAGTACATATAATATTGCCAATCTGTACCTTAAGAAAAATGATTTGGCAAATGCCGAAAAATACCTTGAACGCTCGTTTAAAATATCAAAAGAAATTGATGCAAAAAGATTAATACAAAATAATTATTTTCTTTATATAATATTATCAGCATTAAAAACCGATTATAATAATTTGCAATTATACAACGATTTATATTTTACAATTACCGAAACAATTTATAACGAGAGAAGCAGCCGTTTGATAGCCGATATGCAAACAAAATATGAAACTGAAAAAAAAGAGCAGCATATAGAAATGCTCAATATTGAAAATAAACTTAAAAAAACACAATTACAATCCCGCACATATTGGTTATTGATATTTATAATAGCTTTTGCCCTTGTGGTTATTTTTATTATTATTCTTGTTGTTCAAAAACGTAACCTGCTTTTTGCCAATAGAAATCTTGTTAAAAAAAATCTTGAAATTGATGCATCGGAAAGGAAACTGTTTAAAGCCAATACTAAATTAGAAGCAATTATTAACAGATATGAAAAAAATGCAGGGGAAGACAATGAAAAACCGCTTACAAAATATGCAGCTTCTACACTTACCGAAGAACAAAAAGAGAGTTTAAAAAATTCAATTGTAAATTATATGAACAACAACAAAAATTACCTCAACATCGATTATTCAATAAATACACTTGCAAAAGATTTAGATGTCAGCAGAAGCTATATATCACAGGTGATTAATGAGCTGTTCAATCAAAATTTCAGTAATTTCCTGAACGAATACAGGATAAAGGAAGCAAAAAATATTTTGTCTGCCACGCAAGGTTTGAAATATACAATTGAATCTGTTGCAGAAATGGTAGGATATAAATCAAAAACGGCTTTTAACAATGCTTTTAAAAAGCATGTAGGTGTAACTCCATCATTTTATTTAAATTATTTAAAAAACGAATCCCCATCCGGTATTGTTTCTGAATAATTAATACTTGGGGAAATAAGGTCATTCGCTTTGCTGTCATT
>JAIORT010000018.1 GCA_021107975.1 Bacteroidales bacterium
AAATAATTTAACACAAATAAAAAACATGGAAAAGTTAAGATATGAGCGACCGGTTTTAAAAAAGCTGGAAACCAATATGCCAAATAAATTCGGACTGCGAACCGAATACATCCCGAAAACACATATTGACGGGGTAGCAGTAAAAGACCTTATTAAGGAATACGGTTCGCCTTTGTTTGTAATCTCCGAATCCACAATCAGAAAAACATACAAGGAGGCAAAAAAAGCATTTACCACAAGGTATCCGAAAGTGCAATTTGCATGGTCGTACAAAACCAATTACCTGAGTGCTGTTTGCAATGTCTTCCACCAGGAAGGCTCATGGGCAGAAGTGGTTTCGGGATTTGAATACGATAAAGCTATCCTGGATGGAGTTGATGGCAGCAAGATAATTTTTAACGGACCCGACAAGACTGAAGAAGACCTTGAAAAAGCCATTAAAAACGAATCGCTCATTCATATCGATCACCTCGACGAGCTTTATTCAATTATCGAGCTAACTGATAAGCTAAAGAAAAAACCTAAAGTGGCTATCAGGGTGAACATGGACACAGGCATTTATCCTATGTGGGATCGTTTCGGATTCAACTATGAAAACGGACAGGCATGGGATGCTTTGAACAAGATTATGCGGTCGGATAAACTGGAATTGGTGGGATTACACTGCCACATCGGAACTTTTATGCTTACTGCTCAGGCTTATGGAACGGCTGCTTTTAAAATGGCTGACCTGGCGCTGGGCGTGAAAAAGAAATACAATCACGATATAAAATACATTGACATGGGCGGCGGATTTGCTTCAAAAAACACTCTTAAAGGTTCTTACCTGCCCGGTGATGACACCAACCCGACATTCGATGATTTTGCCGAAGCCATTACAAGCGCCCTGATCAATTCGGATTTCGAACCCGATAATCTTCCGATGCTCGTCCTTGAAACGGGCAGGGCTTTAATTGATGACGCAGGATTCCTTTTGGGTACGGTTATTTCAAATAAACGATCTTCTGCAGGTAAACGAACCACTATTATTGATATTGGTGTAAATATTCTTTTCACTTCTTTCTGGTACGACCACAAGATCTCACCTGCACAGCCGTTTACACATTATACCGAAGACACAACGCTTTACGGACCTCTATGCATGAATATTGATGTTGTACGCGAAAGTATAAGCCTGCCATTATTGAACAAAGGCGACAATTTTGTGATCCATCACGTTGGGGCTTATAATATGACCCAATGGATGCAGTTCATAACCCTGAGACCTAAAGTGGTGATGATTGATGAAAAAGGTAAAGTTTATGTGAT
>JAIORT010000287.1 GCA_021107975.1 Bacteroidales bacterium
TGAAAACAAATACTTTTCTGATTTTGTTATTTTTATATAGAGTTATCCCAAATACCCTGATATTTATTTGAGCTTATAACCTCCTCAATATCTACCACTTTCAATTATTTTATTTTCAACACCACTTTAATAACCTTTTTGGTATAAAATTAGAAATAGTAGCTGAATATTTTTAATAATTAAATAAATAATTTCTATGAAATCAAATTACTTCAAATCAGGATTAATCGCAATCTTTGTGATTGCTTTTTGTGTTGCACAAGCAGCCATATATCATTCAACAACTGCAGGTGGAAACTGGCATGTAACAACAACCTGGCAGGAAGGTATAGTCCCGACAGCTACTGACGATGTTGTGATAACCGGACCAGGAACAGTGATTATTTACAACTCAGGCCACGAGTGTAACAATCTTACCGTAGAATCAGGAGCAACATTACGTAATTATACCAATGGAAATCGTGTATTAATAGTGAATGGAAATGTAATTAACAATGGTACCATTACCGATCCTAATTATTCTTTGACCCTGAATATTGCCGGCAATCTTACCAATAACGGGGTTTGGTCGAACAAATATACAAATTTAACAGGCGCCGGAACACACATCCTTTCCCAGGGGCCAGCTACTGAATTTACAGGAACCAATTTTACAGCAGCAGCTTCTACTGGAAACATCACATCACTTACCGATTTACTTTTTAATGGTACTAATATTGATTTGAACGGGGATACATTGATTATGCCTGCCGTAACGGGCACTCTATTACGCCTTACAGGCGGAAGAATTATGGATGGAAACATACAGGCAAACGGTGGAAATTTGATTATGTATAGTGGGGCATATATTGGTGCAAATTTAATTATCACCGACCTTTATTCTCTTGATGGTACAGTTGTATTAAATGGAACAGGAATTGAGTTTTCCGGTAATATAATCAACTTCGGGGTTATACAAAATTATAACAACGTTAATTCTTCGCTTAATATCAATGGTAATATTATAAACAACGGTACCATTACCGATCCCAATTATTATTTGAACCTGCATATTACGGGCAATATTACCAATAACGGGGTTTGGTCGAACCGATATACGAATTTAACAGGCACCGGAACACACATCCTTTCCCAGGGGTCAGGTGCTGAATTTTCAGGAACTAATTTTACGGCAGTAACTTCTACTGGAAACATCACATCACTTACCGATCTGACTTTTAATGGTACTTATGTTGATTTGAACGGGGATACATTATATATGGCGACAACAGGTTCATTATTGAGTTTTACAGCCGGAAGGATTGAAGA
>JAIORT010000959.1 GCA_021107975.1 Bacteroidales bacterium
TTGCACAAACCGTAAGTTTTCTTGCTTCGGAAGGAGCCGGTTATATAACAGGAGTAGCTTTGCAAATTGATGGCGGGTATATTCAGGGGTTGTTTTAAAGGAAAATAAGAGATAAATCAAAAAATATTAAAATATTAAACTTTAAATAAATATTATTATGAAACAAAAAATCGGACTTATCGGATTTGGAACTGTCGGCAGGGGAATAAGCGAAATTCTCTTAGACAAAAAAGAATATTTAAAAGAAAAATACGGATTTGAATTTGACATTGTAGCCGTAGCTGATTTTGCTTATGGCAATGTTTATAATCCTGATGGGCTTGATATTCCATTAATGCTGGAGCAAGCCGGAAAAAAAGAAAAATTCACTAAAGACCTTACTGATCTAAATACAATTCAATTGATAAAAGACAGTAATGTTACGGTTTGGTGTGAGTTAACTTTTACTGACCTGAACACAGGCGGCCCGGCAGTGGATCATGTAAAAGCAGCCTTGAGTTCTGGCAAGCATATAGTAACCAGCAATAAGGGACCCGCAGCACTGCTTTATCCCGAAATGAAAGCCCTTGCAGATGAAAACGGTGTTAAATTCCTTATCGAAGGAACTGTTTGTGCAGGAACACCTGTTATCAATCTTGCAGATGGACCGCTTGCCGGATGTACAATTTCAAAAATTGCCGGTATCTTAAATGGCACAACAAACTATATGCTCACAGAAATGGAAAAAGGAATGAGCTACGATGAAGTGCTAAAAATTGCACAGGATCTTGGTTATGCTGAAGCTGACCCGACCGGTGATGTGGAAGGATATGATGCAAGAGGAAAAGTAACTATCCTCGCTAATATCGTTATGGATGCCGGAATTAAGATCACCGATGTGCCTTGCCAGGGAATAACTAATATTACTCCTGATGATATTGACTTTGCTAAGAAACAAGGCAAGCGATGGAAACTTCTTGGCTCTGTTGAAAAGAAAGGCGATAAGGTGATTGCCTCTGTTGCACCTGAAATGGTAGATATATCACATCCTCTCGCCGGAGTAATGGGAGCCACAAATGCGCTTACATTTACTACTGATCTTCTTGGCGATGTAACCATTGTGGGTCCCGGTGCAGGTAAAATTGAGACAGGATTTTCGATTTTGACGGATTTATTGGCGATTCATAGAAGTTAGGTAAATTGATAGAGATTGATGGAAATGAATCTCAACAAATCTCAATGTATAACTAAAAATATTATTATGAAAAAATTTACAATTTTATCGTTTCTTGTCGTATTTACGACAGCAGTTTTTGCCGACACACA
>JAIORT010000107.1 GCA_021107975.1 Bacteroidales bacterium
ATGCAACTTTTTAAAGTGTTTACATGTCAATATAACACCGAATAGTTTTATTTATCAAAAACAAAACGCCTTATTTAACAATACATATTTTGGATTGCAAACAAAATAATCAGATTATATAATTTAAAACTAAAACAAATGAAAATGATTGTACAATTTTTAATTAGAGTTAATTTCAGGTTACTAATAGTAGTACTTGGATTAACCGTGTTTACTTACACAAATGCCTTTGCTGATGAATTTCAATATTCGGATAGCTGGGGAAAAGCGGGTTATACATTAGAAACCCAAAGTGCGACAAAAGTCGTTATTAATTTTTCTATTGAAGAATTTGCCTTAACGTCTATTGATATTAATGGTGAATCAATGCTACATGTGGAATTACCGGGACACTTATTGCCAAATGATGAAGGTGCGCCTGACTTACCCGGCGCAGGCAGGTATATTGCAGTTCCACATGGGGCAAGCGCCTCGTATAAGGTAATTTCATACCGAACCGAAACGTTGACAAATATTGATATTTCTCCTGCTCCGCGTATTCCGTGGGAAACAGAAAAAGGACCGCTGGAATATAATAAGGACGAATCAATTTATTCGGCAAATAAATTCTATCCTGATAAGCCTGTTCAAATTTCAGAGCTTTATGATATCAGGAAAGTGGATGTTGTAATGCTCGGTATCACTCCGTTTCAGTACAACCCAATTACAAAAGAATTAATTATTTATCGCGACCTGAAGATTGAAGTTACATTTACCGGAGGCAATAGTCATTTTGGAGAAAACCGTTATAGAAGCCGCTGGTGGGACCCGATACTGTCGGATATGTTGCTTAATTACAAATCACTTCCTGAAATTGATTATAACAAATCATCCCAGGGATTAAAGGATACCGGATGCGAATATCTTATCATTACTCCAAACGGTGCTGAATTCCAGCAATGGGCTGATTCAATTAGGGTATTCAGGACACAACAGGGAATTTTAACTGATGTAGTTACTTTAAACGATATTGGAGGTAATACTGCTTCTATTATTGAAAATTACATTGACAATGCTTATAATACATGGGACATTCCTCCTGTAGCATGTTTACTACTTGCTGATCATGGTTCAAATGCCGATAACAGCATTATTAGTCCAACATATAGCGGTTTTGTTTCCGACAATGTTTATGCTGATGTGGCAGGAACCGGAATCCCCCACATACCCGATATAGTTCTTGCACGGATGACCGCTCAAGATGAAACTCATTTGGAAACAATGGTTACTAAATTCCTTGACCATGAAAGAACACCTCCG
>JAIORT010000513.1 GCA_021107975.1 Bacteroidales bacterium
AAGCAAATGACTATCAATGACACGAAGTAAATGACAGCGCAGCGAATGACACGAAGTAAATAACAAAAACATTCAATCCTATGAAACGTTTCTTAATCTTAACTCCTCTTTTTATTTCAGGTTTATTAATAATAAATTCCTGCGGAACTAAAAAATCCTCAGTGCCGGCATCATCAGGAATGACCGCTGAGATAATTATCGTTACAAATAATCAAACGCAATGGGAAGGCGCCATTGGTGATAGTATCAGGAATTTCTTCGGACAGGAATACCAGATATTACCCCAGCCCGAACCCTTATTTGAATTATCATATATCCCGATGGCTAATTTTAAGAATTCTAAGATGTTTAAATCGCATCATAACGTCCTTATCGTTGATATAGATAAAAAATTGAAAAAAGCCGCATTAGAGGCTATGAAAGATTTTTGGGCAAGACCGCAACGGGTTATTAAAATAACTGCTCCATCCGATACGGCGTTCTATAAACTTTTTGATGAAAACAAAGAAGTTATATTAAAAATATTTGGTGAATCGGAAAGGGAACGATTAATTAAAACTTTTAAAGCGTTTAGAGACCGTTCCATTCAAGATGAATTACGAAAAAACTTTCACCTGACATTGGAAATTCCCGGTGGATTTTACATTGCTAAAAAATATGCCGATTTTGTTTGGCTCAGAAAAGAAAGCGAAAAAATCAGCCAGGGAATAATAATATATTCCTATGATTATACAGATACTGCAGCCTTTACTACTCAAAGAATTATTTCGTACAGGGATACGATTACTAAAGAATATATTCCGGGTCCGTCGGAGGGTTCTTATATGTCTGTTTCTGAAAAATACATCTCTCCCGTATCCAAAAGAATAGATTTTAACGGTATGTTTGCCGTTGAAACGCGTGGCTTATGGCAAGTTGAAGGTGATTTTATGGGTGGACCTTTTGTTAATTATACATTAGTTGATGAAAAGAGAAATAAGGTATTTACACTCGACGGATATGTGTATGCACCCAATGCCCCAAAACGCGATTTGCTTATACAAATGGAGGCGATTCTTTATTCATTGAAATTCATTGATTAAAAGCTGCCAAAAATGTTTTTGTAATAAAGGGGATGGAAGGTGCAAGAATGCAAGAAATTGCAGATGAAGCCGGAATAAACAAAGCCCTTCTTCATTATTATTTCAGAAGCAAAGACAAGCTGTTTGAAGCGGTTTTTAAAGAAGCTCTTTTTAAGCTTATGCCCAATTTATTGGATCTTATGAAAAAAGATTTAGCTCTTTTTGAAAAAAT
>JAIORT010000716.1 GCA_021107975.1 Bacteroidales bacterium
GAAGAGTTGATAGCTATAATTTATAAAAGCATTGAAACTACGAAGTCGAATATGCAGAAATAATGAAAATTGAATATTGAGTGTTGAATATTGAATGTTGAATATTGAGTATTGAATATTTAGTGTTGAATCAATCGCTTACTAATTGCGGATTTGCTAAATTACTTTTCTTTTTAGAAAAGTTTTACAGGATAATAATATATAACAAATAACTTAATCAATGTCCATCATCGTTAAAAATATAACCAAGGTATATAGCAAGCAGAAAGCGCTGGATGATGTTTCTTTTCAGATAAATGCCGGCGAAGTGGTAGGATTACTTGGTCCGAATGGCGCAGGGAAATCCACCATAATGAAAATCATTACATGCTTTATCCCGCCAACTTCAGGCGAAGCAACAGTTTATGGATTCGATATTTTTGAACAATCGCTCAATGTTCGTAAGAAAGTCGGTTATTTACCTGAAAATAATCCTCTGTATCCTGATTTATATGTAATTGAATACCTTGAATTTGTAGCAGGCATTTATAAACTTGAAAATAAAAGAAAAAGGATTGCTGAAATGATTGAATTAACCGGTCTTGAAACCGAGCAGAACAAAAAGATCGGGGCACTTTCAAAAGGCTTCCGGCAAAGGGTGGGATTAGCCCAGGCATTAATCCACGATCCTGATGTTTTAATACTTGATGAACCCACCTCAGGACTTGATCCCAATCAGTTGCTTGAAATCCGAAATCTTATAAAGGAAATCGGCAAGCAAAAAACGGTAATGCTTTCAACACATATCATGCAGGAAGTAGAAGCCGTTTGCGACAGGGCGATTATTATTGATAAAGGCAGGATAGTAGCTGACGACTCAACTAAAAACTTATCCGGGAGATCTATAAATATTCAGGTTATTAAAGTTGAATTCAGTAAACCTGTTAAAAAGGAACTCTTATTATCAATCAAAGGGATTAAAAAAGTTAAGAACATAAGCGACAACCATTGGGAAATACAAGCCGACACAAAAAAAGACGTACGTTCTGATATTTTTGAATTTGCAGTTAAAAATGACCTGGCGGTTCTTACCATGCAAAAATCGGAGCAAAGCATTGAAGATATTTTCCGGCAACTTACTAAAGGTGGTTTGTAATAAATCCGTTATAACGGTTTGGTGTATTGCTTATGTGTTGGCTTTCTATCCTAATTATTTTGCTTTTGATTCTAAAAAATTGTTTTCAGTCGCCCATTAACATTGGTTAATCCCAAATTTGGTTTATTGGCATTTACTCTTTGATAAATTACTTCT
>JAIORT010000466.1 GCA_021107975.1 Bacteroidales bacterium
TGTGTATCTCAATACAAAAAACATGAGTGTTTCATTATTTTATTATTTTGAGGTCAAAAATATATAAATTTGCCCACACAGTTTTAATGCATGAAAAAGTTATTCCTCGAAATTACCGTTTTTGTTTGCGGAGCAGTAGTTATGGCATTTGAGATAATAGGATCCAGAATGTTAGGCCCTTATGTCGGAACTTCAATTTTCGTTTGGACCAGCATTATTGGCGTCATTTTACTGAGTTTAAGTCTTGGTTATTTATCGGGAGGACGAATAGCTGATAAAAACCCCAGATTTACCATCCTTTCATTAATCATCCTGCTTTCCGGAGTTTTTATCACTTTTTCAACTTTGATAAAAGATGAAGTGCTGGAGTTTTTACTTGAAAATATTTACGATTTAAAAATTATCTCCGTTATTTCATCTTTAATATTATTTTCAATTCCTTCAATTCTGCTCGGAATGGTATCGCCGTTTGCTGTACGCTTAAAAATGAAAAACCTGGCAAAAAGCGGTTCAACAGTTGGTAATTTATATGCAATCTCTACCGTTGGAAGTATTACAGGAACTTTTCTTGCCGGTTTTTACCTGATCCCGGGATTCAGGATCACAAATATTTTATATTTATTTTCAATTACATTGGTAATAGTGTCAGCTTTACTTTTTATAATTTATCGTGGTGTTAAACCGGAAATTACAACAAATATCAAAGTATCATGAAACACTTATGTTTTTTATATTGAGACACACAAGCAAATTATTAAAATGTAAATGACAAACAGTTAACGTATTACTAAATTTAAACAGATGAGAATAGCTATATATAAATGGTTTGTTGCAATAGTAATTGTAAACCTGATTGCCTGCCAAACAGTCGAAACCCCCGAACAACTCAGGATAGCAATCTCCAAAGCCGTTCCGGGAAAAAGCTATCAAAGTTATATTAAATGGATAAAATCTGTTGATACATCAATTTCTTGTATTGATATGTATCATTTGGGTATTGACTCGGCGCTTGCAGTTATAGAAAACTGCGACGGTCTTTTACTTACCGGAGGAGAAGATGTTTTTCCCGGCAGATACGGAAAAGAAAATGATACCGGAAGATGTGATAAGCCCGATTTTTACAGGGATTCGCTTGAATTTGCCTTAATAGGAAAAGCACTTGAACTTGAATTGCCTGTTCTTGGAATATGCAGAGGGCACCAAATCCTTAATGTTTATTTTGGAGGAAGTTTGATTTGACACAATTATTAAGCATAGGGTTAAAGGAACTT
>JAIORT010000469.1 GCA_021107975.1 Bacteroidales bacterium
TGTGAATCTGTGGCAAAACAATGGATTTTTATTTCAAATTAACAGATTCTTTATTAAATCCGCGAAGGTAAATTGCCGTAATTACTTTTTTTGTTGACAAAGGAAACTTGCTCTTCATCATCCAGTTATAGTATTGAGGCTCTTTTTTAAAAGTATCCTCAACCGATTGTCCTTTATATTTCCCAAAGTTGAAAACTTCTTCATTTTTATCATTAAATATAATATTTCCGATCAGGTCGGCGTTTTTTGTATGATATGAAAATTCAGATAAAGCCTGGATGTCATTTATAACCGGGTATGTTATATTCCCATTTTTATCCTTATAAGCCGTATCCTTATACCTGTCTAATTGAGCTTTAAGAACTTCAAAAGTCGCCAAAGTATCAGCCTCGGCGCTGTGGGCATTTTCAAGCTCTTTATTACAGTAAAATTTATATGCAGCAATTAATGTCCGCGGTTCCATTTTATGGAAAATATTCTGAACATCAACCAGTTTTCCTCCTTTGAAATCAAAATCCACTTCCGCTCTTAGAAATTCTTCAACTAATAAGGGTATATCGAACTTTATAGCGTTGTAGCCGGCAAGGTCGCAGTTAGAAATAAACTGGGCAAGCGACGGTGCAATTTCGGCAAATGTCGGTTTATCTTTTACATCTTCATCTTTTATCCCATGCACTGCCAATGCCTGTGCTGAGATAGGTATAGTCGGATTTACACGTTCTGTTCTGACTTCCGTATTCCCATCGGGAGATAATTTTACAATGCAAATTTCTACAATTCTGTCGGTTGCTACATTAATACCTGTAGTCTCAAGGTCGATAAAAGCTATCGGACGGGTTAAATTAAGTTCCATTTCAATAAATAACTAATGATTTCTACAAAATTAGCAAAATAATAAAAGCCATCCCGGATAATTTTTGCAAGTAGTATAAAAGATTTATATTAAATACCGGAATGACTTATTTTATTGTTTTATTAAAAAATTATTAACCCAAAATCATAAATCACAACCTAAACATATACTGCCTTGAAAACATCTCTATATTTTTGCTGATATTTCTCGCTATATCTTCTGCTTTCAGTTCTTTATCGTTTTCAAAGTCTTTAGCAGCATAATAGATGTCTCTTATAAGCTGGGTTAACTCATTAAGCATCGCATGCTCTTTTTTATATGTGAATTCCAGATCTGTTTTTCTATTCTGAAGCTCATCGATTATCAGTTCCAGTTCTTCCTGTGTATGTTTTCCGTATCCTTTGTAGTGCATTATTAATACATTTAATTTTTACAA
>JAIORT010000144.1 GCA_021107975.1 Bacteroidales bacterium
CGACCACTGGGCAGATCTATCTGACTGTTTTGATAGCCCGTTTGGTCGGTCTTCAAATAGTGCATAGGTCTACAAGGTAGAAACAGGTCTGTACCTTCATTTTTTATTCTGCCGGAGAATCATCGGTTGATTCCGTTTTCCGTTCGGTAATGACTTCCGGTCCAAGTAAAACGGCTATCCAGCGTGATTCTTCCCTGCTGTCTAAGGCAATCTTTGCAGTAATAGTTAACGGTACGGAGAGCAGCATGCCGACAGGGCCTAAAACCCATCCCCAGAAGAGAAGGGAAAGGAACACCACCAATGTAGAAAGGCCTAAACTCCGGCCCATAAAACGGGGCTCAATCACACTTCCCATTACCAGGTTTAGGACTACATATCCGGCTGCAATGATCATCGCCTTGGCAATACCGATTTGAATGACAGCCAGCAGTACGGCCGGCACGGCGGCGATGATTGAGCCGATATTTGGAACATAATTCAGCGCAAAGGCCAGCAAGCCCCACAATAGCGGATAATCCAATCCCATAAAAAAGACAAAAACGGTCACAACGGCACCGGTAACCAGGCTGACCAATGTCTTAATAGCCATGTAATTTTTAACATTATTTACGAACTTCTCAAATGGTTCCAGAGTAGATTCATGGTCTCCCAATATTGTTCGCAACTTAGCAGGAATGCTGGTTGCTTCGAGGAGTATAAAGATCGCTGTCATTAAAATCAAAAAGCCGTTTGCCATTAAATTGCCCAGGCTGTTTAACATTGATGCAACCAGTTTCATGGCTGCACCGGGATTAAATATTTCCGTTATTCCAAGATCGGAAATATCTATTCCAAGTTTTCCGATCCATGCTATGATTGCAGCGGTTTGTAGTGTAAGCTTTTCTTCATAAACCGGAAGGTTATTTGAAAAGTCTTTTACGGATGATCCCACCAGCCAGGCCATTAGAAATCCGACTATCAGAATTCCAAGAATTACAGTTATGAGGGCCAGCCAGGTTGGAAGACCTTTGCGCTGAAGCCAGAATAGCGGCGGCGCACTGATGACGGATATAAATACCGCAAGAAGAAATGGGACCAGAATGTCTGTGGCGGCACGCATGCCTGCTACCACGATAATAAAAGCCGCTATGGTGATTATAATTTGAGATGCTTTCATCTCCTGAGAGTTGATGTTCATTAATGTTGTCTCCTTCTAATTGAAACACCGAAGTTGTACAGTCGTTCGACGTTAGATCCAACTTCGCTAAGGCTACGCATAGACACGTGTTCGATGTTCAGTTTTTTAT